>NZ_AAWS01000035.1 GCF_000169175.1 Microscilla marina ATCC 23134 | reverse complement strand
TCAAATTGATTTCCTTTTAAAAAATCTGCAATAAAGTTTCCTATAAGTATTTCCTCTGACTTACCCGATAAAAATGTATGTGCTAAAAAGTTCAAAATAAAGTGTTTAAAGTTTGCTAATAAGTATATGCTTGTTCTATGTTATAAACTTGAATATAGTAGCAAGGGTTGTAGCGTACCCCATATTTAGAGGATAAACGCACTTAAAACACCAACGCTACCCGGTCGAATACTTCAGACAACAAGGCTTGGTTTTTTAAACTAAAAGCATTGCCCCATAAAGTGATTTTTTCTAACTGAGGCAAACTATTCAACTCAAGTGGTAATTGACTAAGTTGGTTGTGATGCAAGTGCAACACCCTCAAGCTGTTGAGTTGGGCAATGCTTGCTGGCAAGTTGGTCAAATGATTAAAGCAAAGCGTGAGCTCTTCGAGTTGCCGAAAAGCCCCTAAAAATATTGGTAAAGTGGCCAACTTGTTATAGTGTAACAATAATACCTTGCGTTGGTTTAATTGTTCGAGTGTTTCTGGTAACCCCACCAACTGATTAAACGCCAGATTGAGATGCTCTAGTTGGCTTAGGAATTGTTCAAAAATAAATTTACACTCTGAGAGGTGATTTTTCGCCTTGATACTTCGTTATTTTTAGCCTTTGGCAGAGCTCGGCACAGCGTAGCTGTAGCCATCGGTTTTTGCCCGTAGCGCTGCTATGGGCGCAAAAAATAGCCTCGTCTCAAAACAAAACCTCTACCTCAAGAATAGCAATTTAATTTCTCACCATTCCTAAGTGTGGTGAAAGCTGGCGGCAAAACAGCCAATCCTAACCTGCTTAGGTCTAAAGTCTTGCTTTGGGCAAAATGCTGTACCAAACCATAATTCGTAAAAAAATACAAACTCCCTTCAGGGTTATTTTTTAGTTTTTGAACAATGACAGGTGGCATTCCACAACCTTTGATCAACTCACAGGCAAGGGCTATATTTGTTTCATCGCCACTGTCAAACAACCGTGTAATTTTTTGATGTGTTTCTAAGTCTTGTTGCCTCATCTGTTTATTATATTTTGCAAGTACCCCCACCTCTTACGCAAAGTAACAATGATTTGTTGTATACAACAAAATGCTCTCATAAGCTGGGGCAAATAATCACGCTAAAATATAAGCTACTTCAACCTCAACCAATTATGTATAATTAACCGCTTTTTTTATACTTCAAAACACTCACAAGTTTGCCAGAAAGTAAGCCTTGATAATCAGTAAACTGTTGTGTCTCCCCCTTCATTACTAAGGGTATGCTTAAAGCTTATCATAAAAACTCCCTTGAACAACTGTTCTAAAAATACGCTAAAAAAAAATTCTTATACTCATTATTGGCTACCAATTAAAGTGTAACTTGTTGGCAAAAATGCCTATGCAACTAAAACACGAACAGAAACAATGCCCTCGGTGTGGAGCAGGGTTTGAATGCAAAGTAGGTGATGTAGTCAATTGCCAATGCTATGAAGTACAAGTACAAGCTCGAACCAATGAGTTTCTCGCCAACGCTTACTATGACTGCCTTTGTAAAAACTGCCTTGCCGAAATTGACAAGATGCTCACTTTTGCCCAAAGCCACCCCCTGCCCCAGCAAGGCGAAGTATTGGTAGAGGGACTACATTATTATAAAAAAAACAACCAGGTAGTGTATACCGAGCTGTACCACTTGCAACAGGGGCAGTGCTGCCACCAACCCAATTGTATGCATTGTGCTTATGGTTTCAGAGCCATTGAAACCAAAAGTGGTTAAGGTAGGTAGGATAAAATCAATCGTCCACAGCAATGACAGGGTTCCAGGAACTGGGCGCTAGGTGCATCCTGCTTAACTCCATACAAATGCTCAAACAAATAGAAGCAAGGTAGTTAAACTACTGATAATCAACACTTTATTTTACATAAAATTACAACAGAGTATTGAAAATAAAACAGCGCATATATTCAAGCCACCTAAATTGAGGTGAATCTACTATATTTGTCTGCGAAACTAGAGTATAAAACTACATGAAGGAGTTTAACATTTGCTCAGTAAATACTGAGGTGTTGAAAGAAATACAACATAAAATAGACTTTAAAACCAAGCCAGTAGGCGCCTTGGGGCAACTAGAAGACACTGCCCGTCAAATAGCTGCTATTCAAAACACCCTCGAACCTCAACTGCAAAAACCACATGTATTGGTGTTTGCCGCTGACCATGGCATAGCCAACGAAGGGGTAAGCAAATACCCACAAGAAGTGACCTATCAGATGGTGCTCAACTTTTTGTCGGGTGGGGCTGCCATCAACGTGTTTTGTCAGCAACACGGCATAGCACTCAAAGTAATAGATGCTGGAGTAAAAGGGCAGTTTGAAGCACACCCCCAATTGCTTGACCAAAAAATAGCCGAAGGTACCGAAAGTTTTTTAGCAAGCCCTGCCATGACCCTGGAACAGTGTGTACAAGCGATCAGCCAAGGGGCAAAGGTAGTGACTGAAGTACACCAAACTGGTTGCAATGTAATAGGCTTTGGTGAAATGGGCATTGGCAACACTACACCAGCCGCAGCATTGATGCACGTCATTACCAAAATTGACCTAGAGGTATGTGTGGGCAAAGGTACCGGACTTGACAACGAAGGAATACAGAAAAAGCTTCATATTTTGCAGGAAGCACTTGAGCACCACGCCGACCATCTCGAAGATGTAGATACTACCTACGAGGCAGGAGCAGCTCATTTTTTGTGGGTATTGAGCACCTTTGGGGGCTTTGAAATAGCTCAAATGGTAGGGGCATTTTTGCAGGCTGCCGAACACAAAATGGTCGTGATGGTAGATGGTTTCATTGCTTCGTCGGCATTATTGGTAGCACAGGCATTGCACCCTCAAGTGCTAGAGTATTGTGTGTTTTGTCATCAGTCAGACGAACAGGGGCACGCCAAAATGCTTGAGTTTATGAAGGCTACTCCCTTGCTCAACCTACAAATGCGTCTGGGCGAAGGCACTGGGTGTGCAGTGGCTTATCCCCTGCTGCAGTCTGCCGTACAGTTTGTCAGTCAAATGGCGTCGTTTGAGAGTGCAGGTGTAAGCCAGAGTTAGCGAAAGGGCTAAAAGAAAAAAGCGACAGGTTTTTGCTATTCAACAAATACTTGTCGCTTAATACTTATGTCCTACTTCCTTACAATTTTTAGTTTTTCTTTAAAAGAAATGATCTCGCCACTTTCTCCTTGAGATTTAATGATAAAATCAACGTCTTTCTTCACCGTATATTCTTTGAGCAACTTTTTGGGGTATTCATGGTTTCGGAGGTCGTCAATGATCTGAGAAACCACATTGGCTTCCTCAAAGTTTTCTTCCATCAATATTTCGTCGCGGTATTGCTCAAATAACTCAGGGGTAAACTCCTGATAGCTTGATCCTCGTTTGAATAACCGTGCCAAAATAACAATGATAATAGCCACCAATACGATACCCAGTATAAAACCGACGCCAATACCAATGCCTTGTAATAAATAACTCATAGTGAAATAGTGTGTTTTAAAAACGTGCTTTAATAATATTGCTGATTGTAAACCTCCAACTACTTTTGGTTAACTACAACGTTTAATGTGTACCCCTGGTTGTATACAGCCTACCCACCTATAAAAACCTGAATGTAGACAAGTGCTTTTCGGCAAATTTGCTACCAGAAAAGGTAGCGCTGACAAAACGTCTTGTGTATGTGATAAGTCTAATTTACTACCACCTCAGATACTCTCTGCAAAGCATCTATACGTACCCGCAATGTTCTGCCCAAACTGCCATTGTTGCCTTTGCACTGGCTGCCTGCATCTATAAAATAGACATAAAAACGTTGATTTCTGCGATACAACTCATTTTTATCCGGACGACCCAGCAATTGCATAAGTTGCCCCGCTTCTACTTTGACCAGTTTATCTTTGTTTTTTTCCAATGCGGGTAATAAAGCTGCCCGGTAATTTTTACAGGCATTGGGGTCACCTTTCCATTTTTTGGCATCAAAACCCTCTATCTCAGGAGCCGATTTGCAACTAAATAAGACATTTATCAACCCTAAAAATAGTACATAGTAAATCGCTTTTCTCATAAATGCAAAAATAACGAATATATATGATTGAACAGCAGGGTTTCTTTATAAAACCCACTTTTGCCCCACCTCACACACAAGTCAAGTGCAAATGGTTTTTGGGTAGTCTCACTGTTTTTGAGCGGAGCTCAGTTTTTTCGCCCAAAAACTCCCGGCTTAAGTAACCCTTTGTCAGGCAGGTTGTTCAAATTTGACTCATAAATATGTGGTAAGTGCGAAATATCCCTTCTGCCAATTTTATAAATCGCTCACAATCAACGAGCTATAAAGTCCTGTAAAAGCTTTTAGAGCAAGGTGTAAAACCCAAATTTTATACCTGCCAGGTAGGGTGTTCAGCATTAAAAAAAATGCCCCACGTTTTTGAAGGACTAAGGGAAGTCTTTTTTTGCTATACTATTAAGGTACACATTTTTCTTGTTGTCTCCTTAAAAACAACTTTTTCCAGCTAAAATACGGACAAATACCTGACAGGTATGGAATAAGCCGAATGTAGTGGTTTTTATAGATTTTGAATGTTTTCTTGGGGAAGAAATTCACTAACTGACCTTTCGCAGTACGTATTTTTGTTTTTAAGCAAAAAAATACAGTATAGGACTAAGGTTGCGTCAGCTGGATTCAGCCTTAGTTTGTTGCCGTTAAGAATCTGTGAAACGAAGCCGTAAAAACAGATCACTGTTTGAGCCACAGGCGAGTTTGAGCTGTTTCGGCGTAGTGCAACAGATTTAGGCGAAACAAATTACAGCTGCGGGGTTTTTGATTACTTTTTTACCTGTAGAAAAAAGTAATGGCTCACAGATACTCGAATCATTGCTTTTTATGAGCATATTTTGCTGAGTGGTATTTTTTCACAGAAAACAAATTTTTGACCTGCGAAAGGTCAGTCACTAATTTTGAACAGCCTAACTGAAAGGCATACACTAGTGCATCAGGGACTAAGTTACTCACATATTATTTAATCCCTAATGCACTAGCCTAACTTGTCGCTTAAAGCTTAAGAGCATACCCATTTTTTTTGACTAATGCCCACCCTCAACGCTTGCACCTGGACACTGCAATGCATAGTTTTGCGCATATATGGCTTTATTTATATTCGACTTATCCTCTTCGCTCCAGCTCAGCTGGCTTTCGTGGGTACTTGCTGGGCTTGCTGGCTTTATCATAGGTGTGTCTAAAGCAGGTATCAAAGGCATTTCTATTATGGTAGTTACCCTTATGGCAATGGTTTTTGGGGGCAAAGCATCTACTGGCATTATACTGCCTTTGCTGTTGGTAGGCGACGTGTTTGCCGTTATCTACTACCACCGCTACACCGAATGGCATCACCTTAAGCGTTTGTTGCCCGCCATGATGCTGGGCGTAGTGGTAGGTGCCTGGGTAGGCAAAGATTTACCCGAAAGGGTATTCAAGCAAATGATGGCAGCCATTATACTTGCCACTGTAGCCATGATGTATTGGTGGGATCGGCAAAAAAACAAACAAGTACCCGATCATTGGTGGTTTGCCATCATGATGGGGCTCATGGCTGGCTTTACTACTATGATAGGCAACCTTGCCGGGGCATTTACCAACTTGTTTTTTCTGGCCATGCGTTTACCCAAAAATAATTTTATAGGCACGGCTGCCTGGCTATTTTTACTTATCAACCTGTTCAAGCTACCTTTTCATATTTTTGCCTGGCAAACCATCAACTTAGATACTGCAAGCCTTGATGTGCGTTTGGTACCCCTGGTTTTGCTGGGCTTGTTGACAGGGGTACGCCTGGTCAGAAAAATAAACGAACGCTATTACCGTAAACTTATTCTTATACTCACTGGCATAGGCGCCATTGTGATACTATTGAAGTAGGCAAGCTTATCAAACGACCACCTCGTTTAGCAATTGCCCAAAATAAGCAGGAGCCAAACGCAACCGACTACCATACCACGAAAAAAGCTCTCCATCTACCAACAGGACTTTAGCCTGAGGGCAAATCTGTTTAAACTCTTCCAGGTGTTTTTGCTTAAAAGGGTAAGGTTCAGACGATAACAAAATAATATCGGGCGATTGTGCCGCCAGTTGTTCAGGGTTTACCACTGGATAACGGGGCTGGTGAGCAAATACATTTTGCCAACCACAGTGTTTTATCATTTCGTCGATAAAATTTTGGCTGCCAGCCACCATATAGGGCTTGCGCCAAATAAAGTAAGCAACCTTGGCAGAAAATGCCTGATCGGGCAGTACAAATGCCTCAAATTGGTCTTTTATCTGTTGTATGAGCACCTGAGCCCGTGGGCTGGTCTGGGTGATTTCGCTCAATTGCTGCATCATCTGCAAAGCATCATTCAGGGTAAAGATGTCGCTCATCCATACCGGGTATTTTTTTGCCAAGGTGTCAATGCCTTCCTGGTAGTTTTCTTCTTTGTTGCCAATGATCAGGTCGGGCTTGAGTGCCTCTATGCGGTCAAAGTGAAAGTTTTTGGTACCTCCTATGTGGGTTTTAGCAGCACATAAAGCCTTGGGATGCACGCAAAACTTAGTGATGCCTACTATTTGGTCTTGCAACCCTAAGTCAAACAAAAGTTCGGTTTGCGAGGGCACCAAAGACACAATGCGCTGAGGCGAGTCAGCAATGGTTACCTTACGTTGCATTTGATCAGTAAATACAGGCATAATTATAAGAGTTGTTGAACGGCAAAGGTATAATATACTTAAACAAAAATGGTTTTGAGGATAGATTTTGACTAATTGTCTGAATACCAACATTAATCAACCGAAGCTACAGCTTGCTGTGCTGAGTTCTGCTTCAGCTAATCCTGTAAATCCTAAAACCGAGTCTATTTATAAATCCCGATTCATCGGGGCAGCTTGCTGTGACGAGCTCACCGCAGGTAATCACTTTAATCCTAGTATATTGGACATAAAAAAAGCACACCCTGAATACAGAGTATGCCTCGATACATTTTCCCAATTGAACGGGTGAGTGTTTATTTTTTTCCTGCTTTTGAGCCAAATACGAAACGGTACGCACCAATTGCTAAAACGGCGGCAACTGCTATAAACAGAATATTGCGTAGCATTCCAGCAAGGAACTTAAACGCAACCAAACCGACTACAATTAGTACTACAAAAAAAACAAGTTTTGTTGTTTTATTCATGTCTTATATAGATTTTGTTTCTGCGAATGATATAATAAATAAACGAAAATTTAACGTTTTGTGCAAGTTTTACCTTGATTCTCGTAATATGCATAACGAGTATTATGTAATGCAAGTTACATTTTTATACCTAGTATTCAAAGAATTTAGGCAATTTAATCAATAAGGTGAGGTAGATTTGCCACTCCAAAAAACGGCATTTTGCCTGAAATTTCATTACTTTATCTCCCAGTTATTATTTTATACATCAACTTATACGTTTTTTAGCGTGACTAAGAGCTTTATTTTTTCTATAAACTTTGCCCAAGTGCTAAAACAACAAGCAATGAAAAGACCTCTACCTGGATATTTTACTGTTTTATTACTCATTCTTTTTATAGGATTTGAGAGCCATGCCCAAATCAAGATAAACACGCCCAAAACCAAAAAAGCCAACTTCGATGTAGCCACTGTTACGCTCACACTGACAGCAAAAGACGCTGAAAACCCCCAAAAGTCTTTACGCCCCCGGGTACAGGTGCTCAACGACTCTACCAAGCAAGTATTGAGTGAATTTCCGGGTAGTTTTACAAAAGACCAGCTCAGCCTAAACCTGCCTATTTATAAAAAGTACCAAATTAAGCTTAGCCTTGCCGACTATGCCGATACTACCCTTGTTTATGACCTTACAGGCAAAAAGGTTAACTATAAAGACAACCAGCAGGTATTGATGCGCCCCCAAAGAGTGGCTTTTGGGCTAAAAGTAAGCGATGTAGAAACAGGAAACGATGTGCCAGTAAATGTAGTACTGAACAACAAAAACCGAAATGAGCAAATTACGCTGAACAACAAAGACCGAAACAAAGATGGTGTATACAAGGTAGGTATCCGCGAGAAAGACGATTACGATGTAGAGATAAAAGATGGCAATAACCTGGCGATTTATAAAGGAAAAATCAACAAAAGTAAAGGAACCAATTTATTGATAACCGCCCAAAAAGTGCAAGGTTATAATATATATACAGTACGCCAATTTAAAGATAAGGCAAGCCTAAAAGATGCTAGCTTGCTGGCAGTAAAGGGGGGAAAGACGGTGTCGTTGAATGTGCAAGATTTAGAAACAGATGAAAATATAAAAGCAGGGGCTATTTTTACCAACAAAAACCGCAATGAACAAATTATTATCCATCCAACAACGGGTTCGGGCAGGGCTATTCAGGTGAAACTACGTGAAGGCGATGAATACGATATGGAAGTGAACGCCTCGAAAAACTACTTTTTCCATACCCAAACAATAAAAGTTCAGCCGAAGGGTGCTTCAAAAAATGTAATGGTAAAATTGACCAAGTTAAAAACCGGGGCTAAAATTGCCCTGAACGATATTTATTTTGACTTTAACTCGGCAGCACTCAAAGACTCTTCTTTTATAGAGCTCAACCGGGTAGTAAAAATGCTGCAGACTAATCCAAAGGTAAAGTTGAGCATAGAAGCCCACACCGATAATGTAGGAAGTAAGGCAAAAAACCTGAAACTGTCGAACCGACGCGCCAAAAGTGTGGCAGACTATCTCAAAGAAAAGAAAATTGACCAAAACAGATTGGTCACCAAGGGGTTTGGCGAAGACCGCCCTCTGGTGCCCAATACCAGCAAAAAGAACAAGGCTAAAAACCGACGGGTAGAGTTGCGGGTAATTCGCTCGACACAATAGACCCACAAATACAGTAGTATCACGAAAAGTCGTGACTTAAAACAAACAATATTAAACCATTTGCTAAGGGGTATTTTATGATAAAACTTCTAATAAGGTCAGTAATGATTGTGGGGCTTTTTGCTGGCATAGCCAACGCCCAGATAGATTTCCAACAGCTCAATCCGGTATTGCAAAAAGACAGCAACCGTATTATGATTGGCTATAGCATAGTAGAAACCAACGCCAAACTGGGTGACTATCTGGCTACTTATAACATTCAGCTGACGTATACTCAAGATGGTGGTGCTACTTTTATAGGGCCTCTTACCCAAGTAAAAGGTGATGTAGGCAATGAGTTGATTGCCGGAAAAGACCAAAAAATATATTGGTATTACCTGGCCGAAGGCAATGGGTTTGACGGGCAAAACGTAGAGTTTAAGGTAGACGCTTCGTATGAACCTTTTTTGGGTGGTCCAATCAATGCCTTGCGTTCAGCGTTGTTGCCGGGTTGGGGCAATGTGTATGTAAAGAAACCCCGTAAAAAATGGAAATGGCGCTGGATACTTACTGCAGCAGGTACTTATGGGCTTATTGCAGGTAGTTTGTATTTAAAGCAGTTGTCGAACAACAACTACCAAAAATACCTGGAAGCAACCACCTTAAGCGAAACCCAGGATTTGTATAAGCGAGCCAATCGGCAAAACCTGCTTGCTACTACAGCAGCGGTGTTGGCGGCGGGTTTGTGGGCTTACGACATAGTAAAAGTGGCCATAAGAGGAGGACATAACAAAAGACGAAAGAAAAGAATTATCAGACGAAACCTGCAAAGAAGGCAACAAAAGGTGATCAGCCTAGGGTATAACCCCGTACTTAACTCTTCTTCCATAGGTTTTTTGTGGAAGTTTTAAACAATGGTTTGATGGTGACGCCAGGATAAGTAATTACGAATTAGCTAAAATCTTGGCATGTTTTCGGTTACAAATGTAGGAGGGGCGATTCCCTTGCCGGAGCATAATAGCCATCTGCAATTTGTCGGGATCGGGATGCTTGCTTTAATAAGAAACCAACTACACTTTTAATTTTGATTTGGCACTTACAATGACAAAAACTGGACTTTATATGTTTTTTTGCCTGATGGCACTTTCTGCCTGTGACCTGGTGCAACTGGAACGAAAAAGCTTTGTGGCTACCGGAACCACCGATAGCCTGGACTATACCAAGGCCACCATTACAGGTACGTTACGCGATGTAAGCAACCGCAATAGTAGTAGGGTAAAGCAACACGGGCATTGCTGGGACACCATCATCAACCCTGTAGTAGGAGAAGGTAAACAGTTTACCGAACTGGGCGAAAAACGCAAAGCGAGCAATTATACCAGTAGCCTTGCCCCGCTCCAACCTGGCACTACTTATTTTGTGAGGGGGTATACTTATGACAACGAAAACGGCTTTATTTATGGAGAAAACTATAAGTTTACCGTCCCCAGAGTCACTACTTTTATAGTGATTGTAAAAGACACCAGTGCTCAAGCAATAGGTAAACTAGATCTTGTACCTACAAATACCGTTATAGAGCACGGGCACTGTTGGTCAATCAACGAAAACCCCACCATTGCTGACAGCGTTACAAAGTTGGGAGCCAAATCTGACAGCCTTGATTTTATAAGTAATATGGGTTACTTAAACAGGGAAACCGAATATAATGTACGTACATACATTATTACACAAAAAGACACCTTGTATGGACAGAATGGCTCGTTTATCACTCTCCCCGAAAAATAACTGGTAAACAACAATTCGTTGGTGCCACCTTGTCTTGTCATATAAAACGTATATAGGATGGCACAACTTTAGCGGGAGTAAATGTTTTTAATCCATCTATTATTAAAATAACAGGCATAATAAATTATGAAAAGGTTTTTCATTTTAGGGGTGTTTTCTCTGATATTTGGCAGTGCGGCTTTACAGAAAACTTACGCCAATAATGATCCTGCTTACTCTATCAATTACCCCATTGCAAAACAAATTATTCAAACTGTATCGAAAAAACTCAACACAAGTATTACTACCCTCAAACAAAGACTGGTGGCTTATAAAAACACTTTTTTTGCCAAAGAAAAACTTGAAAAAGATACCCTGATCAAACAACTCCATGCTTTGCGCGATAAGTATTACCAGTACAGAGTGTGGTTGGTTGCCCGAAAAATGGAAGGAAAAAACATTTACCATAACTACGGCTACAATGGCAAAAATGACGAAAGCAACACTTGTGTAAACGGATGGTGCCAGGTAATGGCAGGCACTGGGGTAGGCAATTTGCGTGAGCTGGCTTATGGCAAAGTACACCTGCTGAAAAAAACCCTGGAAATAGAAAAACAAAAGCTACAGGCAAAAACACCAGGCAAGAAAGTAAAAGCCAACCTTTCGCAAAAAATCCCTCAATATATCAATGTAGAGCGCTTAGTAAGCAAAACCAATGATTTGGGTTTTATTCCTATAGATGTAGACCTTGCCAAACGAGGCGATATGCTGGTGCAGTATTATTGGAAACAACGCCAGGAATTTGTTTTTGCCCCTCAACACGTGAGCATATTAGACTATGTGCTCGACTACAAAAACGGTATATACGAAATAAGAGATTGGCACGAAGGCATCAAAGGGCAACCTTATATTTACCGAAATGGCTATAATATGGAATCGAGTTTTAATAACCTGCTCACTTATAACAACATGTATTTTGGTTATACTGGTCAGCGGGGGCAAGAACGCAACTTGATAAGTAAAAACAAAAACATATACCAGGCTTTTGGCTACTTTGGCAACCAAACAGAAAAAGCCCGAATGATTGTGCTGAGGATAGACATTAGCCGTGCCCGTCTTGTTGTTTATAAAAAAGTATTTGAAGTATTGCTGGCATCGGTAGAATAGTTACCTGATGTTACGCAGTAAGTTCTAAGTCTGCTTATTTATATTGTTCTATGGCTTTATTGTTTGATAGTTACGCGATGCGTTGCATCACTAATGTAGCAATATAACCGTATCACAGTAGAAATTAAAACGACAAAGTAAATCTGCGTAATTTGAGTAATTACTTGTTTTTTTTAGGAGTGTTCATTCGCCTGTAGTTTGTCACAAAACCAAATGACTGGCAAGCGCCATTTTTTGAACACTCCCTTTGTACTCATTGACCACTGATCAATGGTTATCTAAAACTCCAACACTTCAAACTCTACCCTACGGTTTCTTATCCTCCCCTTTAGGGTGTTGTTATCGGCAATAGGTTGGCTTGCACCAAATCCTTTTACTTTGACTCGGTGGCGGGCAATGCCCTTGTTTGCCAGGTAGTTGCGTACACTACGTGCCCGATGCTGCGACAAAAGCTGGTTGCGGGTAGCCCCTCCCTGGTTGTCGGTATGCCCATTGAGCTGAACCACCATTTTTGGGTATTCGTTTAAAGTACGTACCAGGCGGTCAAGCTCGTCGAACGAAGTGCTTTCTATTTTGGAACTCGATACCCCAAAAAATAAATTATTCAACAAAATCTTCACCCCCTTTTCTATAGGTGTCACAAACAAATCTACCTTTATTTCTTTGTAGTTTTTAAGTCCAGTAAGGTCTATGTTTTCACTAATGGGGTAATACCCTTTTTTGGTAGCAAAATATCCATACTTATGCCTGGCGGGTAGTGTTACTTCATAGTTGCCGTTTTTTGGGTCAGACGATGACACCCCTACCTCGATATTTTTGGCAAGGTGGCGGTAAGAAATAGCGGTGCCTATAGGCTTTTTTGTTTTGGCATCAAGCACTCTTCCGGTGATCAATACTACAGGGGTTGGTCGCAACTTTTCGTGCAGTTTTACCCTAAAAATTTCTCGGTTTCGACGACGGCTTTCGCGGTGAAAATAAGCATATTCGCCCGAAGCGGGCAAATACAAACCACTTTCGCTCTCTTGAGTGTTGATGGAGGGTCCCAGGTTTAGCGGGGTAGACCATTTCTGCCAGCTATCGTCAAGTCGACGACTCAAGTACAAATCACTGCCTCCAAAACCCGGATGGCCCACAGACGCAAAATAAAGGGTGACATTGTCGGGTGCCAAAAAAGCTATAGACTCAATAGCTTTGGTATTGATGGTGGCTCCCAAAGACTTAGGTTCACTCCAGGAACCATCGAGTGCTTTAAACAAGACAAAAATATCTCCCTTGCGCGAAATCAGCATTGTCTGAAGGTCGTTGCCTACAAAATATTTTCTCCTTTGGCATTTTTTCTTGTCTTGTGTCGATAAAAATTTTCGGGAGTTGTCCAGCCATCTGAAGTGCGTTTTGACACCTTTACTCCGGTATACCCTTTGGGTGCCCCCCAAACAATGAGGGTATTATTGTTAGGTGCATTGACCAAGCTTCGGTAGCCTTCGTTCACGGGCTTGCCTAGGTTTTTTGCCAACGACCAAATTCCGCCTGCTGCCATAGTAGCGTACCAAATGTCCTGATCGCGCTTGTCGTATTTGTATTCTATGTTTCCTGGGTGCCCTTCACGGGTAAAGTACAAAATCTTACCATCGGGCGAAATCACCGGATAAGACTCATCGCTTTTTGAGTTGACGTTTCCTCCCAAATCTTCAGCCTTGTAATACTCGATGTTTTTCAGATAATTAATGCCCTCATTTTGGGCAAGTGTGGGCAGGCACGCCATCACCCCCCATAAGATACATAATAGCTTTTTCATTGTTGTTAGCTTTAAAATTTTGGGTGAAGATAGGGTGTTCAGGTCATAAAGCCAACTCTCCAATTCACCTTTAAAAAAGGGCAACCCCAAAAAACACTGCTGCCAGTAGCTACGAAGCACAGCCTATGCTTATGAAAGACACAACATTATGCCCAACAAAAGAAAAGTACAATTATATCGAGGTTATGCCTAGAAATCGTCATCAAACTAGCCCATATCGTTTGATCTAACAACGGACTTTGCTAAACTTGCCTTCTGAAACAAAACAGTAAGCAAATGTTGATGAGTAGGTGGAAAAAAGTGAAGGTAATGGTTGCCATTGTATTAATACTACTGACTGGAGGCATTATTTTATTCCCTTTTGTGTTTACCTTCATTATTATTGGGGGTACTTTGCGCCTCATTCGCAACCAACGCGCCAGTAATGCTTACCAACGTTATATAAGAAGTCTGGAAGGTAAAGACTTTTTTTGTTATAACAACCGCGAAAAAGGACAGAAATTTATCGAACATGAAATTTTGCCCACCTTGCCCCCCCAAGTAGAAGTGCTCTACCTACAAGGCAGGCGCATTGACAGCCAACCAGCCTACAACGGTCAACATATGCTCAAAACCTTTCACAATTTTGATCATTTCACCCAGTTTCCTCATTTATTAAAAATAAGAAACGGTCGAGCCATCAATTGTTCACTATTCCACGAGTTGTTTGATTGTCTCGATAAAGAGGGCAATAAAGACGAAATCTTAGATAAAATTCAACATTTTTTTGCGCAAGAAGCATAAAAAAAGCCGATTAGTATAACACCAATCGGCTTGTGAATTTTTCAATAAAAAGTAATTATTTTACCCGGTACCAATACTGGGTACGGCCTACATAACGAGTGCCAATAAAACCTCTTACCTTAAGTTTGTCTTTGCCTTTGAGCGTAATATAACAACGGTAAGACTTGCCTTTATTTGGGTCAAAGATGTTGCCTCCATTGTATTCGTCATCATCTTTTGCCAATCCTTTTAAAATCAACATTCCCAATACTTTTTGACCTTTTTTTCCAAAGCCATTGTATTTTTCGGGACACTTGCTACAAGTAGCATCGCGTTTTTTAGGGTCAAGAATTTTTACTACTCTTCCAAAAACAACTCCGCTTTTATTTTTGTATATTTTTACATGAGATTTGGCTTTACCTGTTTCGTCGTCAATGGTTTTCCATGTTCCCACCACATCTTGAGAGAATGCCTGGGTGCTCACAAAAAAAAGAGCGGCTAACAAAAATGTCGCGCTTAATTTCATATTTTTCTGGGTTTTAATATAGTGTGTTAGACAATGTGTTTACAATTGGTTTTTTAATGACCAACAGTCAAACGTAATAATTTTTCTGATACAATAACGGCGTTGAATTATTTTTATGCAAAAATATTCATAATTTTTAACTGCTACTTACAAGAAATAAGCCGACAAAAAACCTTGAATACTAAATAATGCTACGAACACTGTATAAAGTACTATAAACTCCAGAGTGGTTCTTTTGTTTAAAATTAGTGAAAAGGTGTTTTTTTTATGTAATATTCAGTAGAATGTAGGGTGCATAAGTACACTTTTTTTACCCAATCGCAGTAAATTTTACAAGAAGATAAAGCTACTTTTTCCTGCGACGTTTTCTTTTTTTGTACCTCGGAGACGTGAGCTTCATATGAAACCTCTTTTTTTTGATTTTTACCAGGGTGTTGCCCACCTCTACCTCTTCACCGTTGCGCAGTTTGGTTTGCATTTCGGTCACGTCTTGGTCTATAGTATGCAGCGAACCATTGGTATAATAAGCCAACAATATATAATCGGGCATCATCTCTTTACCACATAAAATCACCCTGATTGGGCGTTTAAGCCGAACAAGTTCTTTGAGGAGCGGGTAGTCACGTATTTGCGAGCTGGCATCGGCAATTAGAATCACCTCCTTGCAATCAGGAAATCTTCGAACACCCTTAATGAGCGCTTCGATGTCGTTTTCGGGGGTATCATCACCTTTGCCGCTTTTTTCTGCCTTATGCATGGCATCTATCACCACATCCAGGCTTTGAGCACTGGCATAATGCAAGCCTCCAGTTTGCCCCATTATCTTTTCGCCCAGTGTTTTGCCATCTCCATCGTTGAAAAACACAAAGTTTCTTAAGCGGTTTTTTTGTTGGTGAAAAACCTCCATCCATACCAGCAACTGTGCCCCATGATGGTACATACTGCCTGTCCAGTCTACCACTACCAGCATACTATCCCAACGGTTACGCTCAAACACCTTAAACACGGTCGAGTCTTCGGGCAGATATTTTTGCTGGGCAATTTGGTAAAACGTACGAGGGTGGCTATAGTCAATATTTTGTGCATCGAGTAAGGGCAGGTTGGTCAGGTCATACTTGGGTTTGGCTACAGCAGGCAAAGTATCAGGCTTAAGCACCAACTCAGGATTGTCGGCACCAATGACCACAAAGGGGGCGTTGATGGTATCTTTGAGTGGATAAAAATAAACCACCAAGCCGTGAAAAAGCTGGTAAGCTTCAGCATAGGTATTGCAGCTATTTTGACCAAAGTGCCTCCAGGCTATCTCTGTATCCTGTATTTTGCGAGGCAAATACTGCTGCAGGTTTACGAGTCGTTTGCGGTTGAGTTTATCAAAAGACCGTTTTTTGGGAAATTGGGTGTACACTAGGTCAATGGCAAATATCTTTTGCTTACGCAACCTTGCCAATACTTTGGGGTTGATCGCCTCGAACTTGTCAAACGCCATACGAAGTTTGACATAGCCAGTGTCTGCTATCGGAAACTGGTATTTTTCTATCTGAAACTTTTGGGTACGTTGTAAAATTTCGTCTATTGCTTCATCGTTGGCAGGTGGGGTTTGTGCCTCCACCACTAAAGGAAAGGTTACCCAAAGGGCTATTAATTTTATAATGTGTTTAAAACCTTGAAGGTGCCCCATTGAGTAGAGTTATTGATTGGTTATATTAATATAAATAATCTTTAGCACTTATAAAAGAAATAGCCAGGCTTAGACGGCTTAAGTACCGAGGTAGAATCAAATATACCTAATGAGTAGGTATAACAGCCATATTATGAATGAGTTACTCTTACTTGCTGCTGCTTATATAACTATACCTGGGCAAAGCCCGTTACTGGAGAGCCATTACTTTAACAAAGTGAATTTTACTCTGGCAGGTTTGTTTTAAATATCGAACAGGTTTACCTTGTCAGTTGTTTTTAAATGAATAGGAACAACTTCTGGATGTTACGCTGCTGCGGTAAAGTATGCCTATTTTAATGGTTGCTCCCTTATTACGAGCACATTGCTTGGCTTTGCTGAGCTCCCCCAAGGTAAAAACCTGTCTCATTTACTTTGTACACGTGGCGTAACTTGAGTAAATAACAATCAACAAGAGGAATTTGTTGAACTATACATGAAGTGGGAATGAATGCAATAAAATATGAGAAGTGGGAAAGCTTTCGTCGTTTGGTACTAAGCTATTTTAACCATTTGGGCAGGGCAGGCGATATAGAGCTACTGCGCGAACCCAACGCCCAACAATTGTACGCACTCAGAGTCTATCAAACTCCTGAGGGCATTTTTATAAAAAAAATGACTTGGGACAGTGGCAAAGACTTTCAGAATTTTCAACAGGCAAACCTTTCGGGACAAATGAATTTGCACGACTTTGTTCCTACCATTACCACCCAAACTTGTTTGTTGGCACCAGATAGTTTTAGAGAACTCAACGAACACACCCAAGGGCTTGCCTTTACGATGCCTTTGCCGCCTAAACCCGAATTAATCATTCGTGATGGTACTTATCATGAACTGCGCCTGCACCACTACAGTGGTCATATCTCGCTCAAATGGCACTCAGACTTACCCGAAGAGTGGTATATGCTTCAGCCAGTAATAGACAAGTTTCAAGCACTGGACATGCAGTTTTTTGCGTAAGATTATACGGTCAAAGAAGATAAAACCACCCACATGCTTATTCAACAACTACAACAAATAGCGCAACAATCTGTGTATACCCCAGCCGAGCTGTTGCAACTGCACGTGTTCGAGGGGATCATTCGGCGGGTAGCCACGACTGAGTTTAGCCAAACATTGGTGCTACGGGGAGGAATGATGTCGCGGCACTGGTATGCACCAGGTAAATGGATGCCAGGCGATATTGATTTTATGGTGCAAACCCCAATGGCAGTTGAGGCAATGGAAGAAGCCTGGCGGCACATCTTAAACCAGGTGCCTGCTCCTGACGACGAGGTTCGTTTTTTAACCAAAGGCTTGCACAGCGAGGTGACCTGGGCTGAAGCCAAAGACCCAGGCTTACGTATTTTTGTGCAGGCAAAAGTGGCCCACCAAGATGCTTTGCTGAACGCCCAAATAGACATTAGTTACGCCGACCCTGTAGTACCTGTTGCTACCACCCGTGCTTACGCTACTGTATTGGCAACACATGCGCTCCCACAACTAAAAATGGTGCACCGTGAAACTTCGGCAGGTTGGAAGTTTTACGGTTTGTTTGAGCGCAAACGTGATAAATGGCGCCCCAAAGATTTGTTTGGCTTTTATTGGTTGCTTACTCATTACAACCTAAACCTTGCCCAGGTCCTGGCATCTTTTCGGGAGACTTCAGTAGAGCGGGGCACTCCTCTAGGGATGGCAGCTCGTTTTTTTGAGGGTACTTTTGCCCGTGGTAAAGGTAGTCAACGCCTATGGAGGAGCTTTTGTCGAACACACCCTGGCTTTGACTTGCCCGAAAAGGTGGAAGAAGTGGTGCAAACCATTCGCCAGAAGCTAGAGCCACATTTCAAACAATTGCTGCATACCCACAGCCACATTGCAGCCTTGGGCGAGCGAGGCTTCCCTCTGATCAAACACCTCCAGGATGTATTGCCTGCCATTGCCGAACGCGACGAGTTTCAGGTATATACACGTGATACTTACCAAATAGTAGACTACAAAAACCAGCTCAAGTATTCATTTTTGCCCGTAGCTCAGGCAATGCACCCATCGGTGGCCAGTATTTATGCGCTCCGCCGCGAGTGTCGGGGACTTATTTTCAACAAAAGGGGTGAGTTGGTACACCGCAAGTTGCACAAGTTTTTTAGAATAGACGAAAATGAAGAGAGTCGTCTGACCAATATTGACTGGACACACCCTTGCCTGGTGCTTGAAAAACTAGACGGCTCACTGGTGGCACCTATAGTATGGCAGGGAACCTTGCGCTGGACTACCCGCAAGGGTTTATCTACGATTGCTGATCAGGCAGGGGCTTTCGCCGAAAGGCAACAAAAAAACGGGGCAACTACTGGCTACCTACCTATGGTGCAAGCACTGCTTAAGGCAGGCTGGACTCCTTGCTTTGAGTGGTGTAGCCGCCAACACCCCATAGTGCTTGACCACCCCAACGACCGCCTGGTATTGACTGTAGTGCGCCATACTACAACAGGGCATTACCTCAACTTTGACACCATGGTGGCACTTGCCCAACGGCACCAAGTAGCCCATATCAAACAGGTAGGTATTTTGGCAAATCTTGAAGAGGCGCAACGTTTTGTAGAGACAGTAGCCACAGAGCGGCGGGGCGAAGGGTATATTTTACGTTTTCCGGATGACAGGTTTTATAAGGTAAAAAACAAGTGGTACCAAAAACTGCATCAACTCGTGGCACACGAAAGCAACGAGATATATATTTGGCAAGCAACCCTCAAGGGTGAAATAGCCGATATGCTGGCAGGGGTTGCCCCTGGCTTGCGCCCCAATATTCAAGCGTTTTCAAATACATTGGCGACAGCCGTCCAACACTTGATCCAATGGTTGCAAGACTTTGTAACGGGGGCACACAAAGCCATCGGCAAGGCTACCCACACTCCCACCGAAGCTAACAAGTTGTTTGCCTTGAGCTACGCCCGTCGTCAAAATAGCCTGCGAGAGAGTTTAGCGTTTAGAGGGTGGCACGCTTATCAAGCCCACGGCAAAGCCACCAATTTTGCCGAAATTGTCACCGAAATTTTACTGGCACACTGTCAAACCCGGCAACGCTTGCAACGCATAAGAAACAAAGTACTGGCGGGGTAGCTTTGCTGTTAGACCGTCGCCTCTTTGCTCAAACCAGCTTTGTAAGTATCCAGGGCGCGCTGTCGGGCAAACTTGTGCTCTACAATAGGCGCAGGGTAACGCGACAACTCAAACTCAGGCACCCATTGCCTGATATACTGGCGTTGCTTGTCAAACTTTTCGGTTTGGGCATAAGGGTTAAATACCCTGAAATAAGGGGCAGCATCGCAACCCGAGCCTGCCGCCCACTGCCACCCTCCATTATTTGCCGAAAGGTCATAGTCAAGCAATTTTTTGGCAAAGTACGCCTCTCCCCACCTCCAGTCTATCAACAAATGTTTGGTCAAAAAACTCGCTGTAATCATACGCACCCTGTTATGCATAAAACCAGTCGTGTTCAACTCGCGCATGCCGGCGTCTACTATAGGGTAGCCAGTGGTTCCCTCACACCAACGTTTAAACTCATCGGGGTTGTTGCGCCACTGGATACAGTCGTAGGCGGGTTTAAACGATTTATCAACTACGTGTGGAAAACTGTATAAAATCATCATATAAAATTCCCGCCAAATCAACTCATTAAGCCAGGTATCACTGTATTTTTGGGCAGCCTTTACTATTTTGCGAATGCTTACTGTACCAAAACGCAAGTGCACGCTAAGGCGGCTGGTACCTTGTACTGCCGGAAAGTCGCGGTTTTGCTGGTAGTCAATCACCAACTGTTTTTTGATAGTTTTGGATGAAAAACTCTTGTTTATATCTACAAACCCTGTTTTTTCTAAGGGCATCAAGGGCAGTTGCGGGCTTAACTTAAGCAGGTTTTGGGCGTGTGATGCTACCAAACGTTCTTGCAGGTGAGCATCAGTCAGGTGGTGCTTCCACTTTTTGCTGTAAGGTGTAAACACTGTATAGGGTTTGTCGGCATTGGTCAGTACTTCTTGCTTTTCAAAAATCACCTGATCTTTGAAGCTATGCCAGGCAACGCCCGAATTTGAGAGTATTTGCTGCACTTTTTCATCACGTTGCCGGGCATAAGGTTCGTAGTCGTGGTTGGTATAAACCGATTTTACCTGATAGGTTTCACCATTGAGGGTTATACCGGCTTGCGTCAATTGCTCAAATACTTGTTCGGGGTAGTCGTAGTACACCTTTAAGCTGCTTTGGAGATCATCGGCAAGCGATTGTTGTATTTGCTGCAATGCAGCATAGATGTAAGCAACCCGAAGGTCTTTTTTGTCTTCGAGATCGTCTAAAATGTGGCGATCAAAAATGAAAATGGGCAGTACATTTTGTTCGTTTTTCAATGCTTCATATAAACCCGTATTGTCGTGCAACCTTAAGTCGCGGCGAAACCAAAAAACAGTGATTGAATTCATGTAGAAGAAATTCTTTAGGAATGTGTCAAATTGATATTGATTTACACAAAACCTCTCCACAACTAAAATGTTTTCATAAATCAGTAATTGGCACCTTTTTTAGAGGAATCATCTGTTTTTTTGGGCGGCATAAGTGGTGAGTTATTTTTAATTTTTTTCGCCTTTTTTGTGTATTTTTTCTTCTCTTTACCAGGCTTTTTTCCGGGCTTTTTCTTCTTGCCAAACCTCAACAAGTCCCTCAGGCTCGAAAAACTCTCGGTATACAACATGCTAAAGCCTGCCGTGGTGTTTGAAGCATTGCTCAAGTTGATATTACCCAAAGGGCTTTGGTTATTTTTATTGTACATTTTTGCCCTAAAGCGTCCGTCATCACTCAGCATATATTCTATAGTCCACTCTCCTACTACACTTGCCACATCAGTTTGGTTTTGGGTGTTGGTAAATCCACCTGCCCTGCTAATGCGCAACCTGCCATCAAGCAAACTATAAGACACATTGAGTTGGGCAGCATCCAGGGCACTAGGGTCCAGGTCAAGCGTAAGCTCCAGGTTTTTGTCTACCTGAGAAACCCAGTTGCTCAATTGGTTTGACAACAGCTCGGTAAGGCTACTGCCAGTAGCAGCTCCCAATCCAGTAAACCCAGTAACCCTGGGGGCAAGCCTTTGCAGCACCAATACACTGAATACCTGACGATTGAGTTGCTGTTCGTCGAGCCTAATGATAGACCTTAAGTCTCTAATGGCATCTTGCAATACCACATTGGGGGTCTTTTGAGCCTCGCTTAAGTCAATGTCCAGTTTGATTTCGGGGCTCATGAGTTTGCCTCTTAGGTTGAGCAATACATTGACCGGATAACGTCTTCTGTATTCGGGGTTTTGTGGGTCAGTCACCTGGTCTAAATTAATAAGCGGCATCAATGACACCTGCCGCTGATAACCCGCACTTATATTGATATTACTATCGTATAAATCGCCATTAAATACTACCCGGCTTCCCGCATTGATGTTAAATCCTTTGTTGATCAGGTTGAGTAAGGTAAAATTGTAAGTTCCCTTAGAAATGATGTAGTCACCAAAAATACTAAAATCTCCCTCTTCGTCCATCTCCAGGTTTATTTTACCACTGCCAGTTGCCCTGATCAGATCGCCCGCCTGGGCATCAAAAATAATCTCAAACTGAGCATTGTCGTTCAAGTCCAGGTTAAAGTCCATTTTAAAACCCGTAAGGTCTACCTTTTTTACCACAGAAGATAGTTTTTTCTGCAGGGTATCGCTGAAGTTTACAAACTCGATATAACTCTTCTTTGATACCTCTGTGTAGCCATCCAACGGCATATAAACCTTGGTGCCCTTATCGCTGGTAGCGTTTACTTTGAGTTCTACCATGTTATCGATGTAACCCGTTACTCTTAGGTTGCCCGAGGCGTAGGCTTCGCCATAAAATACCTCGTTTGGAACAGCAGGTTTGTTGATCACCTTTAGGTTATTAAACGTTCCCTCGATGGCCATCAAAAAGTTACTAAAGTAGTCGTGGTAAATCCCTCCACCTACCTTTAATACGCGCTGCTTTGACTCTGCCTGGTAGCTGTCCCAGTTGTCGTACAATGTCAATCGTTTGACACCAATTTCGTTGCGTTTAAAAAAGATTCGGTCAGAAAAATAAAACTTAGAACCCAGGTAATTGATCTTAAATGTTCCGTTGACTACGTCTACACTGCCCTCCAGCACTGGCTTGTCGAGCGAACCCAAAAGCTTGAGACGCCCATTGGCAGAGCCATCTAACTTGCTAAGGTAAGGCTTGGCAAAAGGCGATAAAATCTGTAAATTCATTCCCTGCAACTTAGCCAATACATCAAAACGCCGATCTAGTGGGGCAAACGGATCATAGGTGCCATATACGCTCAACATAGGTTGCATACTTCGTCGGTACACGTCAAAGTCAATGGCTGCTTTTTTGAGCGAGTCGTTCCAGTTGAGCTTATTTATCATCAAGTCGCCAATGAGCACGCTGTCCAGCATCATATTATAAATATAAGCCTCACCCACCACCTGTGGCTTTTGATAGGCGTGGTGCACCTTGAACGAGCTTCTGACCAAGCCACTGGCGTTTACTCCAAACAAGTGGGCAAATGCCCCTATTCTTATATTGTTAACATCGAGCCGCATCGTATCCTGATCGTTGTAACCCATCTTGCCATCTAACAAAATAGTGGCTCGTTTCTGACCTCTTTTGATCAACAAATGGTCTACCACTACCGATGAGTCCCTAATCGTAATCAGGTGAGAGTTAAGTACTGTCCAACGATGGTTAAAAATGTCCATATAAGAATCTTTGAAAGCAATGTCGGTACGTTCAGAGGTGATTTTGATGCCTCCGGCAAGCTTCAGAAAATTTCGAATAGAATCTTCCAGCTGGGGGGTTTGTGCTACATTGACCGAAAAGTTGATGCTGTCGCGCTGCCAACGGGTAGTAATGAGTAAACTATCGGTAGTAAAGCCCCCAAAATTTTGCTTGTTTGATTTAATGTAAAACTCAACATCTACACTGGCACTATCTATTTTACGACGCGACGATAAGTCTAAACCAGTATCGAACAATTGATTGTCAAGGTAGCTTATCTGAGGAATATCATTGGTACTGTGAATGGTGGCAATCATAGAGGTAGAGTCTTGCACCAGGTACCCTTCAAAGTTGACATCGGGCGAAACGGATGCATCTACGTCTAAAAAGTTCAACACAGGGTTGATATTTTTGAAGGTAAAACTATAAGCCAGGTTAAATTTTGGACTGGGTTTTTTCTTTTTTTCTTCGTAATAATCTTTGATTTCTTTGGGGTTATTGCGTAGGCTCATTTGGTACTCGTGACGAAGCTCCGGAATATTGGCGGCAAGCTGAGAAAACAAAAAATCGCCCTCAAAGTGTGCTTTCAAAAACGCTGAATTAAAATCGACGGTACGATGATAGGCTCCGGTGCGGTCTTTTTTCTCAAAAGAGCTAAACAAAAACTCTTTTTCAGGGGCAATTGTCTTGTCTTTGTATTGAAAATAGGCTTTGCTCAATTCTACAGTCCCTACCAGACTGTCCAGGCTTAAGCCATAAATATCCATCAATAGGTTGCCCTGAATACGGGCAGGGTAGGCAGATAAACCAATTGCCTGAAAGTCAACGTTTTTTATGGTAGACTCAAGGTCAAATTTTCCTTGAGGCAAACGTTTGATCGTCGAGTCTTTATAGGCAAAGTTAATCTCGCCCTTCATTTCTAAATTGAAGTTGGGATCAAGCGATAAAAAATATCCTTTGAACCGTTTTTTACCCAGTTCACCATTTACCTCTATGTTGCGGTAATCGTAGCCATTCACTCCTATTTTTTCTATAGCAGCATTGAGTGAAAAAACCGCGCTCTTGGTAGAAAAGCCCACCCCATCGATGGTACCCTTTAGGGTTACACTTTGCAATAAATCAGGGCGATTGAGCAGTTTGCCCAAGTCGAGTTCCTGAGTAGCCACCTTGCCCTGGTAAGCCGACAAAGCTTCGTTGGCGTGTAACTGAAACCGGGCATCGGTAATAATGGTTCCCAGGTCGGTGCGTACCTTGCCTGTAGCTACAAAGTCGTTCATGGTACCCACAAAGGAACCCTGATATTGTATATTGCCAAACTTCTGCAAAATAGTATCAGTGGAGGGACTGTTTACATAACGGCTGATATCGCTTGCCAACAAGTTAGAGTTGTCAAAGTCAAGATTCATTTGGGTAGAGTCCAGGTTGGGCAAACCACTAAAGGCAAACTTACCCGTAATAAAACTATTTTTACCAAAACGCAGCCTTACCTTGTCTCCTTTAAAATCATTGACCTTACCCGCTACCTTGCCCCATACCTTGGTGGCATCGTGCCAACCCCTAAAGTACTCGTCAAACCTTGCCAGATCTTCGTTATGAATAATGGTTTCTTTAAAGCGTCCGCTAAAGTCTACCATCGTGTTGAAGTCGCCCATGTGACTCAAGCGTTCAAACCTAAAAATCACCTCATCGCGCAAAATAGATTTGCCTACACCACAATACAGGTTTCGAAACTCCATGCCCTGGTCAAACACCCGGAAGAAAGTCTGCAGACGATGTACTGGAAACTCATTGCCCAGCTCTTTGCCTGTAAGTCGTTCTATTTGTAATTGGGTAGTATCTGCCACGTTCAAAAAACGGGAGGCTTTTAGATTGATATTGTCAATGCTAAAGTGGTTGTAGTCAAACAAACGGTGGTCTATCAGGGCTTCGGTGCGGTTATCGTCATAGCCAAAATAGTTGTTTTTGAGAATAATTTTTTTGATGATAAATTTTTGGGAAACCGTCTTGGTCTTCTTTGCTTTGGGCGATGAAAGTAGTTGCCCCAATGTGTCGGTAAATGCTACAATGTTGAGCTGTTCGGAGCCTGCATCTATAGCCAGGTTTACACTTGCCTGGTCTACCTCTACCCTATCAAGCACAATTTTATTGTTGGCAAATATAGTTTGATAGCTAAAATCAACCACTACATGTTGGGCAAAAATCATTTGCTTTTTTTGCAAATCCCGAATACTTACCTGCTGGAGGGTGGCTTTAGAACCGAGCCAATCTATGTCTAAATGCTCCAATTCCATCTCAAACCCGCTTTTGCTGGTCAGGTAGCGCATCATTTCTTGGGTAAGCACGGTTTGAGTAAACGAAAAATAAAGGGCAAAAACAGCCAACACAGTAAACCCTACAACACTTATCAAAAAAAACTTTATTATTCTAATCGTGATTTTTTTAATAACTTGCCGGGCATTACGCATTACTTTGCGCCACGGTTTTGGAGCATTTGATGTAACACTATTTTCTACCAAAGTTTTTTGCATCTATTTTTTTTAACACCCTAATAGCCTAGGATGAACCCTGATTTTTTAAACTCAAATATTAAGCCCAGTACTATACTTGCTATAGAATCGTCTTGTGACGAAACATCTGCCGCTGTAATAAAAGATGGCAAAGTATTATCTAATGTCATTGCCAACCAACAAGTACACGAAGCTTACGGTGGTGTAGTACCTGAACTTGCCTCGCGGGCACACCAAAAAAACATTGTCCCGGTGATCACCCAAGCCCTTGAGATGGCAAAAGTAAGCAAAAAGGATTTAAATGCCGTAGCTTTTACAAGAGGGCCTGGTTTATTGGGTGCATTGTTGGTAGGCACCTCGTTTGCCAAGTCGCTTGCCCTGGGGCTGGGTATCCCTTTGGTAGAGGTAAACCACATGCAAGCCCACGTACTGGCTCACTTTATCGATACGCCTAAACCCAAATTTCCGTTTCTTTGCCTTACTGTAAGCGGTGGGCACACCCAAATAGTGTTGGTAAGAAATTACCTGGAAATGGAGGTAATAGGTGAAACCCTGGACGATGCGGTTGGCGAAGCTTTTGACAAAACAGCCAAGCTGCTGGGTTTACCTTACCCAGGTGGTCCTATCATCGACCGTTATGCTCAAGAGGGCAACCCACTGGCTTTTCCTTTTCCTGAGGTAAATATGCCCAAACTCAACTACTCGTTTAGCGGTATAAAAACCAACATTTTGTATTTTTTGCGCGATAAAGTAAAAGAAGACGCGCAGTTTATCGAAAAAAATATGGCTGATATTTGCGCCAGCATCCAATATACTTTGATTCGCATTTTGTTGCATAAAGTAAAAAAAGCCGCCAAAGAAACTGGCATTAAAGAAATAGCCATTGCGGGGGGGGTTTCGGCCAATGCCGGATTGCGCCAGGCATTGACAGACCTGGCTGTTAAACAACAGTGGCAAGTGTACATTCCTGCGTTTGAGTATTGTACCGATAATGCGGCTATGATTGCCATTGCGGGCTATTACAAATACCAACAAGGAGAGTTTACCAACCAAAAGGTAAGTGCTATGCCCCGAATGAAATTCTAATAAAAAGCCACATTTCCCCCTCTCAATAGTAGTTTTTCAAGCCTTTAGAAACATACAACCAGTCAAACATAATGTTTGGCTGGTTTACTTACACATCAACTTTTTGTTTCAACTGCTCTTACCTGTTCACTGGTAGAACGGCTACCTTTTACCAAGCTGTAACTTGCTGGCATAGAATAGTGTTTTTGTGTAATTCTATTTTATACCTTATTTTTGTAAGGTTTTGATTGTATGTTTGTTATATCTATCCAATAAATCCCACACTCTTGAATGTATTATTTTTATTTAATCGGCTTTTATGGCACCCAACACTTTTTTTCTTATATCCATCAATAAAAAACTTGTTTTTTAGACAAACCTTACCTAAGATGGTTTTTTAGACAAATAGATGCAAGCCTTACCTGTGATTATCCAACTAATTCTAGGATTTTATCTATAAAGGTATAAAATTTGCCTCTGAGTATTATTGTACGATGTTTTTTTCTATGCCAAACACCCAACGTATAGGCTTACAGATGTTAAAATTTTGATAAATTATGGCGCAGTATATAGCATTTTCCCCAAAGGTAGAGGTATCTACCAATCTCATTTCCTCCATCATAGCAGCAATTCCTCAGCAAGAGCAAAAAGTAAGAAATATTTTCGCCCGCAATGGCATCAAAAACATACAAACCAGTGATTGGTTTGCCCAGCAAAAGTTTTTAAATAGCTATAAAGAAGTAGCCCAAAACTTAGGCCCCCACCTCTTGTTTGAGATGGGCAAGGCAATGTTTGAATCGTTGAGTTTTCCCGAAGAAATAAGAACCCTGGAAGCAGCCCTCAACCACCTTGATGTAGTACTACAGCAGAGTCACCGTGAGGGGCAAAGTGGGTACTACCGCTTGTTGAGCTTTGACCGACGTAAGAAAGAGGCCAGAGTAGAATGCAAAAACCCTTATCCCTGTTACCTCGATCGGGGCATTCTTACCGGACTAAGCCGTGGCTTTAAACCGAGTGATGCTTCGCTGATCAATGTACAGCTAGACAGCAACTTGCCGCATCGTTTGATTGGTGCCGAGTCGAGCATTTACAGTATTTTGTGGGTATAGTAGCACTGTATGCTTTCTGCCATTATTTTAAGAAATAAAAACGTTGGGTATTGTCGAAATGCTCAACGTTTTTTTATGTCCAAATAAAACTTGTGCTTTTAACATGTCCTCACAACGAATGGAGGGAGCACCTAAACCACAAGGATTAAGAAAAAACTTGTACTGTTAACCTGTCTTCCTGACAAACTCAAACAACCTGGACTTTTGCTAAAGCAGTTTAGTTGTTTTACAAAGATAAGCAAACAACAAAGAGGTTCCTAGCACCTCGGAAACACCTAAAAAACCCGGCAAAATAAAACACCACTAAGCACAAGAAAAAATGCGGCAACATAACTATTTTATATACATCATCACCAATGCCCAAAGACAAACCATTTACAAAGGTATAACCAACGATTTGGAAAGGCGACTGGATGAACATTACCGCAATCGAGGAAAAAAAGGAAGTTTTGCAGGGGAGAACAGTTGCTACTATTTAGTCTACTGGGAACGGTTTCAATACGTAAACCACGCCATTGACCGCGAAAAGCAAATCAAGGGCTGGAAATTCTCCAAGAAGCTTGCCTTGATTGAATCATTGAACCCTCAATGGCTTTTTCTCAACGACGAAATAGTCGATGAATAGAAGAACAAAGGATGAGAAAAACACTTGTGCTTTTAACATGTCCTCACAACGAATGGAGGGAGCTCCTAAGCCACCAGAAGTAAGAAAATACTTGGTCTTTTGCCAAAGCAGCTGTTTTACACAAAGAAGTTCCTCCTGCCTTGGAACGGCAAGAAAACTTGGACTTTCTCTGTGTCCTCCCGGCAAACGGGGGGAACAAATAAATAATAAGGATTAAGAAAAAAACTTGGACTTTTGCCAAAGCAGTTGTCAAAGCAACAAAAGGAGCGTTCCCTAAGGTATTAGCAAAAGACATAAAAGCATTTCCGTTTCCTGCTATACCTCCACCACCTGAAAAAAAATTATACCTGCCAAGCTTCAAAAACCTGGCAGGTAGAGATAGAAGAATAATCTCATAAAATCCCTGATGAGACAGCCCCTATATTTTAGCAGTATAACCCGCCAGTCCAATTAATCTTTAATACCTGGGTTAATAATGGTAAACTTGCGCTCAAAGGTAACCCGATTGCTACCGGGCAAACGATAACGAATGACTGCTTCGTAGCTTCCAGTACTGATGCTCGGAAAAGGCGTAGTGAGTATACGGTCAATCCACGGTGCCGAAGTGGTCAGCTTAAGCGCAGCAGCTTTGTATACTAAGTCCATATAATCGCGTTGCACCACCGAGGGTATATTAAAAATGAATGCTCCCCGGTAATGCGCGGGTTTGGTTGCCTGCAATGTTTCTTCAGAAAGTACGGTTTGCCAGTTTTTCTGATTGATAAACATCGCCTTGAACGGCGGTATACCAAAGGGCTTCACGCTGCGTTCCAGCCCCACCCTTGATAAGTTTTGATAAATCAAGGGATTGATCACGTTTTGATACCAAGGCGTGTTGGCAATCAACGCTTCCAGCTCAACAAGTGCTGGTTTGCCTCCTTCTCCAGCAATCTCAAAAAGGTCAAAAGTTTCTTTACCCGTATAAGTAGCCCCTAACACGTGTACACTGGTAGCAATTGGCCAGCTCCAGCCCGATGTACGGGTCAAGGCGTTGAACTTATCGGCAAAAGTAGCATAGGCACTCGTACGTACCGGAGCATTAAAGATGTTTTTCTCCTTAAGTACCGAACGACTCCCTTCCAGTTTTTTCGAGGTCACCGATACATTGGCCGAGTTGTTTTTCTTTACTACGTTGGTTACATTTTCATCTACTCTGGCGGCTTTGCCTTTGGGTATATTTACAATTTGCCAGTGATATACTACTTCTTTACTCAGGTCTTGTGGAATAGCAAAGTTAATCCGAACATTTGCCCGGTCATATACAAAAGGTAGTTCTTTGAAAACCTTGGGGTTATTGGCTGCCACAAAACGCAACTTTTGGTCGAATAAACTTTGGGTTTTTTCGTCTGCCAGCAAATCGGGGCGCCCTTGTTTGAGCTGAATATAGCCCTGGCTGGTTTCTCCTACATGAAAGTTTAACTGCTGGATCACTGGGTAGCTATAGGCAATGTTTTGGCGGGTAATGTGGTCAGGGGCTTTGCCCGTTTTAAACTCCATGCTTTTCTTTTCTACTACCCCCGCTACTGGTTTCCAAACACCTCCGGTGCCCTCTTCAAAGCTTACCTGTACTTCGGCATTCATTACCTTTTCGGAAGGTAAAATATCTTTGGGTACAAAAGACAACGCGGTGTGGTCTTCGTTCCACTCTATTTTGCCCTCAATCGCCTGCCCAGTAGTGCGCGCAGTTACTTTAAAATAATCGAGCTTGACCCGGAATCGTTTCAGCTTATCTGCGACCGGGTCTTTGAGTTCAAAAGTTTTGTTTACGGCCAGGTTGAAGGTAGCCTGAGGGGAGGTGAATACACCCACTTCGGGAGTACCTGCTGCGGGGCTTACATCGCTTATAATCTCGACACCATCGAGGGCACTACCACCTACTAATTCACACTTTTTGCCTATTTCAAGCTCAAACTTACAGCTACCTTTGATCAATCCTCCCAAAATGCTGAATCGCCCTCCTACAATTCCCCTGATCCATACTGGGTTGGGCAACTGCGCCTGCATCAGTGCGGCAAGCTCTCCCTGAATGATAGGGAAGTTACCCTTTTTGAAAGGTAAGTTTACCCTGATGCCAATTTCTCCCTCAAAAAAGCCATATACCTGCCCTTGCGCGTACCAATTATTGATTCCCACTCCTCCGGGGCGTCCTTTACAACTGACCCCATCTCCATATTTTTTAAGCATCACATCAAACCCCAACCCGGCAGCAAAACGGGCATAAAACATCAGAAAGCTCATATTGCCTGTGTCCATGCTAAAGTTCGCCCCGAAAGAAAAACCTTTGCCCGCCAACATAGCGGCATCGTCTCTTTGGGTGTTGTATTCGCTTTGCAAACCCAAAATACGGATTACGTTTTCGGGTGGGGCAGGCATTTCGGGAATGTGGTCGCCTACCATAAAATAAGCTCCGGTTTGAATTACTCCCATGATATTTACTCCAATACGACGCTCGGGGGTACCAATGTGTACATACCAGGTATCGGGGGCAAAGTGAAAAACAGCCTCTCCTCCTCCCTTAATTGCTCCACCTGCCACATTGATATCTACACTCAGATTGGCGTGTAAAGTACTGTTGGGGATATCGAAATCAATGCGTGCTACCGCCCTGATAGCGCCATTGCCAGATGCACTGTAGCTGGGTTGAGCACCCCCTTTACTTTTGCTGGTGAGTTTTGACAACAAACCACCAGAAGCTTTGTTGGCTGCTTGCTCCATTTTAGTAATTTCGGCAGTCATCTTTTTCATTACCCCTATATCTACCTCGATGGTAGGGGTAGCAACGTCCAGCCTTGCATCAAAACCAATTTTACGCAACCCTCCATTACGGTTAAAGGCAATCTCAAAACCTGCTTCGCCATTATAAGTACTAGGATTGGGTCCCATAAGCATCACACTTGCTTTGATGCCCAAAAAAGTGGCTTTGTCAGGTTCGTAGCTAATGCCCGAACGGGTTGCCCCCAATTGGTTGCTAAAGTTAGAGTTGATGGCACGTTTCATATGGTAATAAGCTCCCCCACCGAAGCCTCCCAATTGAATGCCATTGGCGACGAGCGGAATACCAGGGGTAAAGGTAGCCAGGGCATCGGCAAACCAATAGTTAAAACCGCCTACATTGCCAAACATAGCCGAAGCTTTGACGTTAATGCGCATTTTTGATTTGCCGAAGGCTGCCTGAATATCACCCCGAAAACCTCGACCATAGAGGTCGTTATTTTTATAAAACTGAAGTCGCCCGGCAAGCCGGAAAGCCCCCATGTCTATATCAATGCCAATTTTGTTGAGTTCTACGTCTTCAAATACAGGGACTTGGAAACCCAAAGGGGTATCCTCTAAACGTCCATAAATAGTCCCGTAGGCTTCTGCACCAAAACCATTTTTTCCTTGCACGAAATTTACTTTGCCCCCTACCTGCAAACCAGTTTGCCCCAGGCGTTCGGCTTCGCCTTCGATAAAGCCAATTTTTTCTAAAGTAAAAGTAAAACCGCCCAGCTTTTGAGTTTTGCCTATACTCCCCAACGACATAGCCCCTACGCTCAGGTAAGGCGCCTGGGTTTGAATAACCATACGTTCAAAATCTATGTCTTTCATTTGCAGGGTCTTGCTGAATTTTTTTCCTCCAATGTCAGTAAATTTACCGTTGAGGGTGGCGCGCGCCAGAAACTCACCATTTTGCACACCTAACTCCAGCGACGAAGAAGGCAATACTTCCATTTGCGCTACCCACAAGCCAAGTTTCATGTTTTTGTTATAGCGTACTTGTGCTACATAGTCTCCTGCATCGGGGTTGATAATGACCGTGTAACCAAGGTAAGCACTTGGGTCGTCTTTGCTAATGGGCAAGCGAACTTTGCCTCCAAAGTGGGCGGCTCGCAATTGGGTGGCTTCCATTTTCACATAGAACTGTTCTACCGAAAAAGGCCACTTGCCCATTTTACCCTGCCCTTTAGCAATGATGTTGGTACCGCTTATTTCTCCAGTAAAACCTTGTTTGTCGATGAGGGCATTTTGGGCAACTATATACAAACCAGCAGAGGAAGCCTGGTTGTTGTCGGTCTTTTTAAATTCGGGGGGTAGGTATAACCTAAACTCTTTGATAGACAAGCCTCGCCAAAGGGGGCTGTTGCCGTCGGGCAGGTAGCTTTCAGCGTACCCCGCCGGAAACTGTTGTCCGGCGGCGTTGCGTTCATCGCTGAGGTCGAGTACTGCTTGTTTTACCACAAAACCAAAGCGGGGCAAACGAGCCGCCTGAAAACGTTGGGGTAGGTCTATCTCCAGCAAAATATCGTTCCAACCCCCTACTACAGCGTTGAAACTTCCTTTGACCCTGTTGTTGGTGTCGGGATCTCGTTTGCCAGCGGCGGTTTCGGGCACCAATACATTCCGAGAAAACTCCAATTGCCCTTTTACCCCCATATTCTTGAAACCATTGCAATCGAAGGTAACAAAGGTGCCATCGGGGTTTTGGGCTCCCAAAGTTGAATTCTCAAAAGTGAGAATATTGTCGCCAAACTTCATCGGAAAGTCTACCAATAAGCCAATGCGTCCCTGCTGGAAAGCACCACCCTGGGTAAAGCCTACCTGCCCCCAAAAATAGAGCGCACGATCTTTTCCCTGACTGTCTTTGCTTTCGGGTATGGGCAACTTCATCGATACCTGGATATAGCCATCGCCTTTGCGAAAATGAACCCCATGTAGCACCAGGGTATATTCTTTACCACCAATTTCTCTTGTGACACCCTGTGGAAGGTTAAGCTTCACGAGTTCGCCGCTGGTAATGGTTTTGACAAACAAATTCTCTTCAGTCACCTTCTTAAGATCAGCTTCTATTTTGTTCACTATTTTGCGCACCGAATCGGTCATCGGTCGTTGAAGCCGTTGCTGATATAAGGCGTGCATGTCTACACTTTCTATCGGCAAGGCTTGCAAGCCATTGAGCCCGGCAAAAGAGCGGGTACTGCCCAATTGGTAGTTTTTGGGGAGCGGGGGTGGCTTTACCAAAGCAGGTGTTTTGCCACTGACAATGTGGGAGGGCTTGAGCACTATAGTGGTGTCAGTCCGCAAAGTATCATTTGCCCAAGTCACCATCGACAAAAAGATGCTGAACAAAAAGACAAGTACACTTAAGGGAAACGATTGCCCTTTGTTTTTCTGTAGGATTTGTATTTTCATAACTCTTGATCAAGTATTTGATATTTCAAGTAAATAGTTCGCTTGATAATGCTGAGAGCTTGTTTGGGGCTCATCCTTTGGCGAAGGATTTGTTAACCCTCAAACCGTTCGCCAAAAGCATTCATTCTTATTTATTTCACCACCACCTTCAACATTTTCTGGCTGGTAGGAGTTTGCACCCTCACTACATACACCCCTTGGGTCATTTCGGGGATGTGGAGCGACCAATGGTAATCGGTTTTCCCACTGCCTTTGATCGGTTGCTTGTAACGCCAACGGTTGCCCGACGAAATATTGAAAATCTCTACCGATACCGGGGCCGCTTGCGCCAAAGAGACCCCAATGTTTACCTTGCCACCAGTCACTGGGTTAGGTGATACCTGGGCGGTGATCTTTTGGCTTGCCTTACCAGCCTGGGCAAAACGCTTCCCTTCGGGCTTGACTACCGTTACCTGGCGTTCGAACACGTCCTGACAACCCCCCAACGAGGCATATAAACGCACCGTATAGGTTCCTTCTTTGGGAACGAGTAAATGTTGCTTAGGATTGGTCACGGTGCTTTCCAACAAGAACACGTCTTGATCGAGCCCCTCGATGTCCCAAAATAGGGTGGTAGGTGCCGGGCGGCAAATCTCTATCAGCACTACTGTATCGCCTACGACTGCGTCGGAAGGCATTAGAAAATCAGCCTCGAAAGCGTTCGCCGAGTTTGCCAGCTTGTACTCACCGCTGCCACTGCAACCTGCGGTGGTGGTCACGGTTAAGAAATAAGTATCCGCGGTGTTTATGGTCACTTCGCTGGCGGTGCTATTAAAATTCCCACTCGCCGAAGTCCAGGCGTAGGTAGCAATGGTGTTGCCCGCCGGAATGGTCGGTTTTAAAGTCACACTTTGTCCAGCGCATACTGTGCTGCCTATCCCCAGGTCTACGCTGATTGGCAGGGGGTTTTGGAGTACAAAACCTGCTTGTCGAGTACAACCCTGAGCATCGGTCACTACTACGGTGTAGGTGCCCGCACCGAGGTTGTCAAAAGAAGTGGCTCCCGCAGTCAGCCCCTGGTCCCAGGCAATTTGGTAAGGTTCAGTGCCTCCACTGATGGCAATTGCCAGAGCCCCATTGGTTCCATTATGACAAGTAGGGTCTTGGCTCGTTTGACGGGTAATAAGCAAAGGTTCGGGACCGGGCACGAGCACCCGCTCGAAACGGATACAACCCTTGGCGTCCTGGGTCTGGAAATCGTGGTAACCCTTGGCTAGACCACTAAGCTTTAGGGTAGTCGCATCTTGCCAGGCAATCTGCCCGGTTTCACTGCTGTTTACCCAGTTCACAGTAATCGGAAACTCTCCAGCTACGCTAAAAGTAGCCACACCGTCTTTGGCTTCGGCACAACTCACCGGGGCAATGTTTTGGTTGGTCACCGTGGCAGCATCAGCGTTGGATAGCTGCACCACCTGGGTCACCGAACAACCCAAAGCATCGGTTACAATCATTTCATAGGCGCCCCCTTCGGCATTCGTCAGGCTCGCCGAAGTGCTCCAGGTTTTTAAGGTACCCAAAGCTGCTTCGTATTTTTTCCAGGTGTAACTATAAGGCGTTGTCCCTCCGGTCGCTACCACCGTGGCGCTGCCGTTGGGCAAACCACAGGTAGCCGTGGTGATACTCGTAATGTTGGCTTCCAGTTGGGCGGGTTCAGTAATGGTAAAACTCAAGGTTTGCTGGCAACCTTTATGATCAGTCGCTTGAATGGTATAACTCGCTGCTGCCAAACCCCGCAAGGCAATCTGACGGTTGCTAGTCCAGTGGAACCAATCGGTTTCGGCATAGGGTGCCCCATTGACCAGGATGGTATAAGGCTGGGTGCCCACGTCGTTGCCCCCTTTGGCTTCAAAAATATATTCCCCGTTGTAGCCTCCGTGACAACTGACGTGGGTAATTTGCTGCTGGGTCAGCGCAAGCGGCAATGGTTCTTTGATCGTGACGATCGTACTGATCGTACAGTTTTCGCCGTCACGGGCATACAGGGTATGGTCGCCTGCGGCAAAGCCACTAAAGGCCGCTGATGCCTGAAAGTTGGTGCCGTCTTTGGAATAGGTGTACCCACCCCAACCCCCGGCTACCGCCAGGCTCAAACGGCCATCGTTGCCCCCGTGACAAGACACTGAATCCACCGTAAAAGAGGCCGTTTCAAAGGCAAAAGCCACCGCAGGTTCGTCTATAGTGGTAGCCGTTTCATACCAGCCCCCGGTTACAAAATTGTGGCAACCTTTGCTGTCTTTTACCCGGAGCGTGTAGGCACCCGCCGGGCGGTTATCCAAAGTAGCCGTGCCTTCAGTCGCTCCCAAAGTAATTTCTCCGGTAATGGCAGTACCAGTTCCATCTACCCATTGAATGGTGTAGGGCTTGACTCCACCACCAATAGTAGCGGCAATGCTTCCGTTGCTTTCACCTTTACAGGTCACCCGCTCCGGAGTAAGCGTGGTAGTGAGCACGGCGGGTGCCTGTAGTTGAATGGGCAGGCTAATGTACTCGCAGGTTTTGCTGTCCACTATTCGAATGCTGTAATTGATGCTTCCCCCCTGGAAGTTTACCGGGCGTAAACCCGTAAACAAAGCCGAAACGCCCGTTTGGGTGGCTATCTTCGAGCCGTTTTCGTTAAGTTCTATACTGTAACTGCCGTTGCCTCCCGTCACATTGTCTACCCTGATTTGTCCGTCTTCACCATCGGCACAAGTAACGTGGTAGGTAGCAAAACGGAGTACTGGGGTGATCGTTGCCGTCAAAGTTTCCGGGGCAGTAAGGGTCACACTGCCCAAGACCTTGGCGGGTTGGGGGCAGTTGTTTTGGCTGATTTCTACGCTGTACGCCCCTTCCGCCAGTCCGGTGAATACCACCGAATCGCCTACGGTGACCCCAGTAAGTGAGGTGGTACCAAAGCCCATAAAAGTAGGGGCGTTGACCACCGCTCCCTCTTGTTTGAGTACCAACGTATAAGCGGTATTGGGAGCGACGGCGTTGCCTGTGGTTACTTTTAGCCCCAGTCTTCCATCGCCACCACCCTTACAGGAAATGGCGTGGGTACTGCCCGTTTGTGGAATGCTTGCCAGAGTACCCGCTACGGGCACCAGGTTGGTCAGGGTTTGAGGGGTGGTAATGTCGTAGTTGCCTCCACTGCTACACGAGTGCTTGAGGGCAAAGGTATAACTGCCCGCAGGCAAACCAGTAAAGGTATGCCCTCCCGAAGCGAAAGTCACTCCAGTAGCGGTCGCGTGGGCAGTACTTGCCCCGTCTTTATAAGCTTCTATAGTATAGGTGCCACTCCCGTTACCTTGGGTAAACTTGACTTCGATGCTGCCCGTGCCCCCCTCACAAATAATGGGTGCCAAAACTGCCGAAGTAGCCACCGTGGTGGGTGGATTGGACAAGGTAATGGCGCCAGGATTGGGCAAAGTAACCAAAGTATTGGCTCCACAACCCGATTCTCTAATTTCAAAATGGTAGTTTGCCGCATCGAGCCCGCCAAAGGTATGGCTACCCGGTGACAAATTGGGGCGGGTTTCTACCAAAGCACCATTGCGGTATTTTAAAATCGTGTATTTGTAAGTACCAGATTGTGCTGCAGCTCCCCCACCAGCCGTAAGTACAATTTGCCCATCGGCTGCACCAATACAACTGGGGTTGCGTCTTTGGGTGGTTTGCTCTACTAGAGTGACTGGGGAGGGAGATTTGACCCTAATAAAATACCTTTCCAGGCAATTTCTAAGTGCAGGACTCTGGCTTCTATCTACAGCCTCTATCATTAAGGTGTACTCTCCGGCACCTAATACATCTCCAGGGCTACCAAACGCATCATCAGGGAAAGTACTGGTTTGGGATGGATTAGGAATGTTTAAAGCAGAATTAGGGCTTTGTCCAGGTAAAACTTTACCAGATGCTAAACTATAATAATAATTTGCAGCAATGTCTTCATTAAATTTGACAGCAACCTTTGCTTTGAATTCATTCCGACAAACAAGGTGAGTGACTTCAATATTACCTTTTAATACCCCTCCTATTGTAATTGGTATAATGTCTTTTGTTCTCCAGGTATTGTCTTGATAGAATATATGGTTGCCCAAGTTGTCTTTGTATGCGTCGGGTGGCGTAGAAAATATATAAACGGGCAGTGCCCCTCCAAATGGAGCCACCAACTTGCCATAACGAAAACCCCTTGCCCGGTACAGCATATTTTGTGCGCTGGCTACTTTGGGCGCATTGACCACTAAGGAAGGGCTGGTGGTGTAAGCCGTGCCTCCGCTGGTGTTAGCAGCATCTGTCCAGGTAGCCCCTCCATCGGTAGATTGTTGCCAATGGTATTGGTCAATTCTGTCCTCATCTTTCGTTGGTAGAGACAAAATAAAACTACTCCCTGAACATACACTATTGTTAGGAATGGTAGGAACATACATCGACTGAGGTATCCACCGAAATGCAAATCCCCGGTTGCTACACCCATTGGTATTAAGTGGTATGATAGTTTGAGAATGAAGCACTCCTGCATCATAATCGGAGAGGGTGGTTACTTCGGCGGTATACTCACAGCCTCCATCTTGCACCAAAGGATCAGGGTAGAAATGCCCTTTGGAAATACCAGGTAATTTGTTTTCCCCATTGAACACTATAGTATAAGATTCGGAAGCACCTATGCCAGAGTTAGTGACAGTAATATTACCCGCAATTTGGGCTTGAGCCACAAACTGAATGCCCACTGAGAGTAAAAATAAAATAATAAAATGCCTGAATGTCGTAATTGTAAATTTCATGATGGATGGATTAAAATAGGTAATCATTGCATTGTTTGATCACACATAAAAAAGTAGAAGCCAGCAGTCAATACTAGCTTCTTGCTTTTCAATGCTTTTATTTGGCAGGGTCAAACTCCCACAAACCCACTCCGTTAAAGCTACCAGTTCTAATATAAGCCTTGCTTCCAATGACAAACACGTCAGAAAATATCCAAGACTTTTTAGAATTATCAGTTAGGGTTCTCGCTCTTTGCCAACTATCACTTGTAGGGGAGTATTTCCATAGTTTAGAGTTATCTAGACCAAAAGTGATGGTACTTGAAGACACAGATTCAGTCAAGTAGCCAATATTAGACACACTAAACGAGTGATTAACAAAATCTTTTCCTGGAAAACTTGCAACTGAAGTCCAAGTGTCATTAGAGTCATTATATTTCCAAGCTTTCTTATCTTTAGCTACAATATAAGCAACACCATTCAGTACAAAGTGACCTCTAAAGTTAGATGCTGGAAGATTATTTTTTTGTGTCCAAGTGTTTAAACTAACTTCCCACAACTCATTCGAGTCATGTTTTATTACATAGCCCTTACTGCCTAACGAAAAGGCAAAGTTTCTTCCGAACGAGATTGTTCCAGCAAAATCATTAAGTTGTGTCCAAGTATTATCAGCAGGCTTATATTGCCAAAAGTCCTTTTTATCCACATTGTTATCATCTGTACCCAAACCAACAAAAGCAATATCTTGCAAAACAAAAGCAACAGGTAAGGTTCTTTTCCCACCAGGGTAATTGGCTTTTTGCGTCCAAGTATCCGTAGCAGTATCGTATTCCCACATATCATTCAACCCTTTTGAGGTATTATATTCTGTACGTCCTCCTAAAATATAACCTTTAGTTCCTACACTAAAGCTTACTGCATCAGTTCTTGCCACTCCCCCAAAATCCTTTTTCTGTGTCCAAGTACCCAACAAATAAGTAAAATCAGTGGTAGAAGCAGCCTCTAGCCCTTTGATCGTTGCGGTGATTTTGTTGGCACCTTCGGTTACTCCGCTGGGTACTACTACTTTTATTTCGGTTTCGCTTACACTCAAAATGGTAGTAGCGGCGGTAGTGCCAAATTTAATGCTTGTTTCAGCGGTGGTAGCGTTGAAGTTCGTACCCTTGATGGTCACGGTATCGCCCTGCCCGGCTTCGGTGGGGGTAAACTCAGTAATGGTGGGGCTGTTGGTAGTGCTAAAGGTTTTATCTTCGCCGTAGACTGTTCCCTGGGCATCGGTGGCGTAGGCGCGCACGTGGTAGGTTTTGCCCGCAGTAAGCCCAGTCACGGCGTGCTCAAAAGCGCCTGCTTCAGACTTGGCTCCTAGAGAATGCTTGCCCGCTGAGTTGAGGTCAGGACTGGCGGTTTCACCCCAGACAAAACCGTGGTCGGTAATGCCTCCATCCCCTACGGTCAAAATACTTCCCTTGAGGGTGACCGATGTAAAATCTACCGAAGTAGGAATAAAAGTACTCAGGCTGGTCTGGGCAGGTTGTTGAGGGTCTTCCTCTTTTTTCTTACAACCAACAGTGAATAAAAATAAGGCTGCCAACAGCAAAGGCAATTGTTTTTGGATTAATCGCATGGAACTTAAGTAATTATCAATTAAGAATTAAGAGTAAGGATAAGTGACTCAAAAATAGCCAAGTATGTCTATTCAGTCACTTCGTTTAATTTTAAATTGGTGTTTGGTATAAAAAGCTTTCTTACAATTGATACCAAATCTTATGAACGGTTCGGACATTTTTTGGAAAAAAACTTCTAAAATACAGGCAAATATCGCCATTTAGGTGTAGTTGGACAAGGATGAAGCGCTTTTGTGGAAAGTAGGAGTGGTATTTTTTTCTAAAAGTAGGCATTAATTTGTTGCCATGCTTTTTTTTCTGGGGGGCAACCTGTCGAGGTAAGATTTTGAGGCATTATTTGAGTTTGAGTACGGTAGGTGATCGTTGTACGTTTGATGTCTTCTATTTTTTGTGGCCTGGATTGGTCAGTATAAGAGTGACTGGCTGTAAAACAAGCTTTTCCTTGGTGGTTATTAATCCCATATCCCCCTTTTTCGTTTTTGCGATAAATTTACCATCGGGGTTTTGTTGTGAGGTTTGGAGAGAAAAAAGCTGGGTGTGAGGGCTTGGCTTTGACTCTTTAACAATCAATGTTCTAATGCCTTTAAAACCGAGCTTTTCGCGAGCTCAACAAAGTTAATGTTTGTAGAAAAAAGGTATGCATTAAAATGTGCGCCAGTGAGGCTATTTTGACATGAACAATGACAGCATTTTATTATACTCCTTAAATAACCTATCTAATTCATATTCTTTATATTTCTTGGTATCTTCTATCTTAATAATCAAAGGTTTAAATAAATCAATAGGGACATGAACTTTTATCGCTCTTATGCTTGTAAAATACAATAAGTATTCTTTCTCACACCATAGCATATTATAAATTCGATAAAAAGGTTCTTCACTACTACTAATATTATCAGACAAATTTTGATAATATGTTGCCTTTTGTAAAAATGTTAATATTCTATCAGTAACAAGTACTGCTTGTTTTATGTATTCCAAATCCTGTTCATCCTGAAAATGAACCGTCAACATTTGTAAATAAGACTTCCTATAATCTTGTTTTTCTTTATCTGTTTTTAAAAGCCAATCTTTAGCCTTTTTTATTGATTGAATATGCATTAATTCCTCTGTATCATAATCATTGTAAGAGTAAATATCTGCGATTTTTTCCAAGTTTAGCATAAATCTACTTTTCTACGATTGTATATTTTCTGCCATATACAGGTGGCATATAATCAAACTGATGCTCAAAAGCATTTAGAAGTTTATTTTCTTCAATACTTTTTAATATAAATTTAGAACCACTTTTATGTAATACCTCTGCTTCAAATTCTGCATCAGAATATTTTTTGATATTCTTTCCATTTTTAGATTCAATAATAACCAAAGCTGCTTCTCCTGTTTTTGTATTGTTTTTTCTTGCAAACGTTCCTGCTGTCCCAATATCGCTGGATGTCGACACGAAATTTTTATAAGGCACCTCACCTCCTATTTTTAATTTATTTAGCATAGCTATTTCAGGCTTGCCTATGCCTCTATAATATTTACCGGGAGAAGATGGGGTTTTATCCAAACTTTTATTTAATAATTTCTCTAGTGCTAAAGTATCATCAGATTTAGAACCTTGGATTAGCGCATTATTAAATTTAAAATACGTTTCATTGGTATAAAACTTAATGCTTGTTTCTTCCAGTAAGGATAATTCTTTAGAATGTTTTCTAGCAACTGAGCCATTTTTGAATCCATCATAGATCTTTTTAAACTCTACATTTTTTAATAAATTAACCCAATCCTTATACCCAACCTGCTTAATACTTGCTACCTTTTGTAATTCCCCAATATCCTTTCTTAATGCAGTTTCCCCAGCTTCATCCAACACCCTCCACCCATCTACCAACTCAGGCTTTGCCTCAAATTTAGCCAAAACAGCATCTACATCCTTAAAGTCATCTAAAAACTTCGCCTTGTCATTGCCCAAGGCATTGATTTTATCTTTGAGTGGTTGACTGTTGGTGCGGGCAAGCAAATCATCATACCCATTGGCATTATGCACCAATACCCCAGCCTTCCCAACAAAATAATTGTGGTGCTTGGTGACCGAAAAATTGTAAACCCTGGCATTGGTATCTACCTTGACCAGACTATCCAATGCCAACCTGCGTGAACAGAACAAGTGTAAACTATCTCCCTGACTCAGATTACCTGCTTTTACCCATTTGCCCTCCAGATAAAATGGGTGGTTGGGGGTAGCATAGATTTGTTCGTCTCCTAGCTTAAGTAATACCAGTGAACTTGCCTTGAGTTGTACGGTAGAAGTCACCTGCTTCAATTCTTGCCTACCTGTTTTTTCATTATAGCTCCATACCCAATCACCCACTCGAACGTCCTCTATTTTTTTGTAGCCTGTACGAGTGAGGAGCTTGTTAATTTTGACGGGAATGTACCTGAAGAAATAACTATAGGAGATAAAAGCCTCACTGAAAAGGTAAAATTGATTGCTTTGCTGGATGAAGACGAAAAAAATGTAGTCTTCAAAGTGATTGATGCTTTCTTGACTAAAAAGAAGTTCAAAGAATTTTTTGAACAACAATTGGCTTCTTAAAATAACAAAACCAAGTACAATGACTTGGTTTTAACTATCTAACAATCAATGTTTTAATAAGACTGTTTTTCCAAAACAGGAATGCGAGTAGGGGCGACACTTGTGATTTAATATTGACCTGTATTCAACTATAGCCCCATTTGCGAGATTCCAATTTATTTTATATTGTATATATATGGAAACACTAGAAATCACCAAAGATACAGATATAAAAGAATACCGTCGTCAATTAATAGTACGTCTCTCAAAGCATGATTTAACTCAGGAAGAAATAGCTGATGTAGTGAGTTGTAGTCAAGGTTTGGTCAGTCAGACCTTACAAAACTATGCTACTGATGGGTTTTCTGGTATAGCCTCTGTGCCTCATAGCGGACCAACCTCAGGCTTAGATTCCTCAGACTTGGTAACACTTGAGCAATTACTATCCAAAGGAGCTTCTGACTATGGATATTCAGAAGATTACTGGGATCGCAGCCGTGTTCAAAAGTTAATTTCTTCTCATTTTGGTTTGGATTATTGTTTGTCCAATATTAGTAAGATTTTACAAAAAATTAGGTGGAGTTGAACTAAACCTGACACTTACTGCCCTAAACAGGATGCCAAAAGTGTCAAAACGTGGAAAGAACAACGTTTACCAGAATTGCGCAAACAAGCTCAAAAAGAGGGTAGAGTGATCTTTTATGGTGATGAATCCAGTTTTTTGCTTAACCCTTTAAAGCAACGAAGCTATTCTCCTGTGGGAAAAACTCAGCACCTACCACTTTGGGATAAAGGTTTTAAAAGCTATATGGTTTGTGCAGCAATTTCTGAAAAAGGACAATTAGTGTATACACACCAAAAAAAGCCTTATGATGGGGAGGCAATCGTAGAGTTTCTAAAAGTACTGATTAAACAAACTGATATCCCTGTTACTCTGATATGGGATGGAGCGAGTATCCACCATTGTAAAATAGTGCAGGAGTTTTTGGAGACATTACCAGAAGGTAGGTTGTTATTGGTCAAACAACCTAGCTACTCTCCTGAGTTAAATGCTTCTGAGCAAGTATGGAATTATCTAAAAAATGTAATAATGAAAAATCAGGTATTTCCAACTGTCAAAAAATTAGGCCGAAAGCTAAAGCAAATACTTCGGGAGTTTAAAAACAAAAAAAGCATCATCAAGAAGTTTTTTGAAAATCCTGATGTTGCTTTTTATTAATTATCCAGTGTCGTCCCTAGACGCATTCTGAAAAGATAGGCACAAGTTACGCTTCGCTAAACTTGCGCCAGGTGGGGGATATCAATTTTACTTGCTATTCGTAAAACCATTTATCTTCATTTATAATTTTGCTAAATATTAACTCGTAATGTCGAAGTTTTTGGTTTTCCCTTTCTTTAATTGTAAGAAGTCCTAGTAGATACATTTCTTCGACTTTTGATAATAATTTTACTAGCTCAGCTTCATTATTGTGATGATAGATTTCGTTATTTGTTTGGATAGATACTTCTTTATTATCTATAGCATTTGGTAAAATAACTTCAAATAAGTCTGTATATACAATATATGTTCCTTCCCCATAGTCATCTATTTTTATAATTTGTGATTCAGTCAGATCAAATAATAAATTAGCTTGTTCACCTGCTTGCTCTAAGTTTTTATAATGTAAACTCACATATTTGAACCTCCAATTGAGAACCAAGGCTATCTTTGTGAAATCGTCCTCTTGCCCAAAAATATTTTGTTTCTGTAAAACATTAAGGTTACTCTGAAGTTTTAGAGTATCCTTTAGTTTAATAACTTGTCCTTTAATATATACTTCTTTCAGTCCCATATTCTTCTTATTTTTTAGGCATCAAGTCAGATGGCAATGCGTCTGGTTGATCCTTAAGTGATTTAGCGGTTTGATACAATGATTCTTTATTGCTATACATTTGCATTTGTTTTGCTTCTCACAAAAACTCAATATCATCCAAAAAGCGAATCGGGACATCCTTTATTCCTGCAGCTTTTGCTGCTGCTAACCTATGATGACCGTTTACCAACAATACTTGCCCTTTATATTCAATTGCAATTATTGGATAACTTGGGTCAAAGCCATTTGCTTCCATCTTTAATTTTAGTCTTCGTATTTTCTCAATAGATTCAGCCCCATATTTGACCTCTGATCTCCAAGCCTCAAAGACATCGACCTTGTAGGTTTTGCCTGCCACAAACCGTGATACATAATTTGCTTTACTTTTTTCCCACTGTAATAACAGTTTACGTCGTGGCATTGTGCCTTTTGTATTTTTAAATTCCTTTAGTATATCATTAAGTTTACCAGGGTTTCCCTCTAGATATTTTGCAACAACTTCTAAATCTTCTATTCTTTTTCTAAAGAAAGGCTCTGGATAAAGAATTTTCCACCCATCTACCAACTCAGGCTTTGCCTCAAACTTAGCCAAAACAGCATCTACATCCTTAAAGTCATCTAAAAACTTCGCCTTGTCATTGCCCAAGGCATTGATTTTATCTTTGAGTGGTTGACTGTTGGTGCGGGCAAGCAAATCATCATACCCATTGGCATTATGCACCAACACCCCAGCTTTCCCCACAAAATAGTTGTGGTGCTTGGTGACCGAAAAATTGTAAACCCTGGCATTGGTATCTACCTTGACCAGACTATCCAATGCCAACCTGCGTGAACAGAACAAGTGTAAACTGTCACCCTGGCTCAGATTGCCTGACTTTACCCATTTGCCCTCCAGATAAAATGGGTGGTCAGGCGTAGTTTGAATAATTTCGTTGCCAAAATATAAATTTATAAGTTTTTGGGTCTGCCTTACAAACACTTTGGTTACCCGCTTCAATTCTTGCCTACCTGTTTTTTCATTATAGCTCCATACCCAATCGCCCACTCGGATGTCCTCTATTTTTTTGTGGTCTTTATTAGTCAGTATAAGCGTACCCGCCACAAAACAAGTGCGCTTGCCATTGGGTTGGCAGTGCACCAACTCTTCGCCTGCATTGGTGCGTTGCTTATAAATCACAATGTTCATCTCTGTGCCATCGGGCAAACGAGCTGCTATGGGTTGGGTAGCCTCCCCTCGTGCCCTCAATGCTGCCAGGTCTCCAGCAGGTTGGGTACGCAAAGCTCTGGTTACTTCCAGCTTACCTTCGGGGTTTAATTGGGCAAGGGTTTTATCTGCTTTTTTAATTTTAAAAACCCCACTTTCTTTCACTAATTTAATCGCCTTATTACTCAATTTTTTGGTCACCAGGTTGAGCTTGGTGAGGGTGGGGGCTATTTTGGTAGTCAGGTTATCCAGTTGTTTGCCCGTAAACTCAATAAAACCATTGATTGTTTTAGGAGCCCCTACATAAATAGACAGCAGGTCTACCAACACCTTGCCTTGGGTATAGTTGGTAACAAAATTGTTGCAAGTGGCTTTGCTATACTCTTCTTTTACGAGCTTCCAAACTCCCTTTTTCCTGAGCTTGTTCATCGCTTGCGCCATCTGAGACTTACTCCAGCGGGGCTGAAAGAAACAAATGCATTCCCCACTCCCCGAAAAAAGACAGAGAGTGCATTTTATATAATCTGGATGCTTTGCTGAGAGATGTAAAAGCTAGACAAGTTTATTCATAAAAAAGCCATAGACAAATGATCTGGCTTTCACTTTCTAATAATCAGTGTTTCGTTTGCTTCATAACCGCATTATAAATGCTCGTAGAAAAAGGAACGCACTAAAATGCGCAACAGTGGGGGGCGTACCAATGCATTGGTATATACACTATTTTGTTTTTTGTACAAACTCCATTGATAAATCAGAGAAATGCTCTAAATATTCTGCTCCAATGTCTCCTTGATCATCATCCTCAAAGTACCAGATAACATAAACTTTTGTAAACTCTTGAAGTTCACTTATCTTACCAAAAATATCAAAATAGAAACCATTACTTCTTTCGTCTAAATATTCTATATCAAAGTAAAAAACTGACTTTGGCAAGGCTATTTGTTTATAGCCTTCTAAAAAATCCACCACAGGTCTATAAAAAGCAAAGAAAAGTTCATCCTCTCGAATAGTAGATTTTCCTTCAATCTTAAAAATACCTTTATCTGCGTTAAAACATATATAAGGAGTTTCTTTTGTTTTTGGCAACTCTAATCTTATTTTGGGTAGATTAAGAGGTTCCCACAAAAACTCAGAATGCCACCCATATTTATGATATAAGAAATCATTCAACAGCCCTTCACCAGATCCTTCACAAGCATATATTTTACCATCTTGCTTGTCCACTAAATAAACAGGGTTTCCCAAGAGCATATCTTGCACTTTATTGGATAGTAAGAATGCTTGGCTTTGGAATCCAACAAACCAAACAGAATCCACAGAGCTAAGATTGCTTACAACTAACTCAACGGTTTCATTACTCTTATTGAGCCCCTCCTGTCTTGCGACTGCTTCAGCAAGTGCAAGCACATCTTCTTTTGATAAATTACTAAAATTACTGTAACAAAGCTCATTGATGGAACGTAGATGTGTTGAACCCTGCCATATAGAAGATACTTCTTCCAGTAAATCAGGAGAAGATATTTCTATCAAGGATTGACTTGCTGTAATATTTTTATATAGTACTTCTTCAAAAATTACATCATAAAACCCTCCACCCCTAAAGCTTTTATAAGCTTCAGGTAATTCTTCACAATATGCATCTCTGACTAAGTATATCTGATAATCCCGTTTATCTATTAATATAAAGGGCTCTGGAAAAGCATGAAGCTGGTATCTGACATCTCCGGTACTAAGGTATTCATTATTTTGACACCTCACCAACCATACATCATTTGTTTCCAAAATACAATTTTTATCAACCCTCAAGTGAGCCAATGGAAATTTATTATTAATATAATCAAGGATTTGTTTTACCCAATCTATTACTATTTGTTCCGTCAAGTGAGTGCCCATTCGAGTAAAGGTATTTATTTCATCGTTTCCTTAAACTGGCTTAATGGAGGTTTTTTTCGCATAACACCAGTAGTATTCATTAGATGAATGTAATGAAATTTTTGAAAAAACTCATCTAGAGTCATTAAGTAATCTCTAGAAACAGCTTGTGCATCAATAACCCAGATATTTCCCTTAATATTTACTACATTTAAAGCATGACCTGTTTTTTGAGGATTATTAAATTTGCAAGCTATTATACCAGTAGCGCCATCCCCAAGTTTTTTCATTTCTGTATTTATACTTTTAATAGAAGTTGGATTATTGCTATATTTTCTCCCAAACCACTTTTCAGAAATGGTTGAAGGAGTAGATGTTCCTTTCGGAGGGTTAAATTTAACAGGTACTAGCTCACCGCCTTTAAGTAAGTAATCTGTGCTTAAACTACAGTATACACAGTTTCGATTGCCTCTAGTTGTTTTGTTGATTATTACGATTTGGTATGCTAAGTCTATCCCTAATACTTCTTTCATTCTATTCCATTTAGGTATATTTCTCTTTACCACAGATTTCATTTTGCCTTTTAACCCCCATAAATAATCTAATTCTTGTTTTTGAAACCATTTTGCAACTAGTTCTAAATCTTGAAGTTTGTCTACAGTGATTTGCTGTCCCTGGAGGTCTTTACCTAATGCCCTATACACTTTTAGAGCTTCATCGCCAAACTTATCAATTCTTAAAAGGTGTTGTGGTGATACACCTATAGAACCTAACCAAGCTTTATAAAGTGCTGTTATATCTCTTGCATTTCCTGATTTGTAGAGTATTTCCCAACCTTTTACAAGCCCTATATTTTCGAACACCCCTTCTCTAAATGCCTTGTTTTCTAAATCTTTAACAAAAACCTTTTCTAAATTTTCACCCAACTTTTGTACGCTTGCTTTCAAGTAGGGTAGATTAGGGTGGTCAGGAATGTTTTTCCAAGTATTAGATGGCTGAAAAATATTAAACTTAACATTTACGTTTTGATAAGTAATACCATCAGGATTCATTATCCCTGAAAAGTCATCATCTGTAATTTTACCAAGTTTATAGTTTTTGTCTAACCAGATACCAGTCCAAGTTTTTTTTGCAGCTTCGGCTTTACTTAAACCTTGTTGCAGTGCTGCATTGAAATTATCAAGATTATCACTTAAGTTTTGATTCCAACTAGCCTTAAATGCTTTGAATTGCTTTCCTGCTGCAATCTCTGTATCAATCAGGGTTTTTAGAACAAAACTACCACGTATATCAGGATGCCAATATTTACCTGTTTTTTGATTTTTCATGGTAAGTTGTCCATCAAAGACACCATCTTTGATAGATCCTCGTCCTAATGTTTTTAGCTTAGGTTTTCCTGTAGCAGCAGAAACGCCTCCATTATCAAACTTAATAAATACAGACCCTTCTCTATTTCTAAAAACCTGATAGTCAATGCTTTTGTATGTTACTTTATGTATAAGCTCCATCTTCTTTTTAGTCAATTTTAAACCACTCAAGAATTTTCGCTTATCAGTAGCAGTTTCAAAGCCTTTTTTAACTTCATCTAATTTGCTTGGGTTAGCCTTCAAATGCTCATAAACACCTTGCAAATGTTTAGCATCAGTTCTTATAGTGACATCACTACTTAACACCTTCCACCCTTCAATTAACCCTGGATTAGCCTCTACAGCTTGCTGAATAGAAGAATAATCCTTCATAAATTCCGCTTTATCTATATGAAGCTCCGCAAGTTTCTTTTCCACCGCATTGGGCAACTTGACTTGCCCCATCTCCACAAACTCCTTCTTCGCCGCTCTGCTTGGCTTCTTAGGCTTAGGTGCCCTGCCCACATCATTGCCATTTTGCAGTTTGCGCCATTTACTGGTTTTGCTGCCCGACCTGGCAATGGTGGTAATGCCTCCATCGGCGTGTACCCGCACAATGGCATCGGTGGCGTATATGGGGCGGTTGCCCAGGGCTTTCGAGAAGTCTTGGGCAGCACTCATATTGCTGCACGAAAGTAGGCGGATGGGTTTGGTAGCGCCAGGGTCAATGGTGCGAACGATGCTGGCAAGGTCTTGGGTGCTGACATCTATTTTTTGCAGATTACCCTGGGCATTTTCCAGGTAGGCGAAGTGTTGTTTGCCTTCGGCATGGATAAACAAATCGAGGGCTTCATCGCGGTTATTCCATTTTACTTTGCGGAGTCTTTGTATTTCGGCAGGTTTTAGGGAGGCATAAAAACCCGCTTGCTCAAACTGGTAGTTGCCCCTGCCATCTGCCTTACAAACCCCATACTCTCCTTTTTCATTTTTTGCGATAAATTTACCATCGGGACTGTTGTCCATCGACTTGGGGTGCAGTATTTTGTCTTGGGTGGTATTGATCCAACGCTTGACTTTGATCTTTCCTCCCTGCAAAGTAGCGATCACCTTGCCCGATGCCACGATGTCATAAGCCTGGGTGGTTTTGCGGTAGACAAACTTGACTTGCCCCGCCAACTGCCGACGCAACACCCGGAAGCTGTTTTGCGCCACCGTAAGCGCCGCTTTGCCTCCTTTGACGGCTCCGTTGAGCCCTTGCCCCAACTTTGCCAGTTTCCCCCCTTTGGCAAACAAGCCCAACTCGCCTGCCCCGGTTGCCATCGATAAAATAAAGATAATGTCTTCGCCCAACAGGTAAAACGACTTGTGGTTGATTTTACCCAAGGCATTGAAATGCTTGCCAAACTGCTCGCCAATGAGGTTAAAAAAGCCCTTGTCTTTGAGCGTTTTAAACATGGCGTCCATCTGACTACGCAGTTTAGGGTCAGACACATAGCCCGTAAACATAGACACCAGCCCTGTAATATCGCCCACCGTTTTGAGGGTGCCATTCCACAAACCACAGCTCAGGGCAAAATGACGAGTAGCCAGCTCACCCCCACTAAAATCCATGGCAACAATGGCCAGCACCCAGCGCATACTTTTGATATAATCTTTGTGTTCCCGGTTCCAATACTTTTCGGGTATCTGCCCTGCTTTTATGCAGTTAGTCAGCATTCGGGTCACATAATGTACTGCCCCGCATACCTGGGTCAGACTTTTGCCCATCTCGTCTACCCCCCGGCGCATCATTTGCTCAAAGAGCTTGCGCACCCCGGCATTGGCTTTGAGGGCTTGCAGGGCTTCTTCTACTTGCTGGCTGTACCAAAAAGTAGCCGTGTGGTGGCGGGCATCGGTATAATGCACCCAAAACACCATTTCATCGTCGCCAGGGTCAAAACGCCCCCGGCGGTTGGCAATGTCAAACAAGGTGCTCCGGGAGGTGTGGGAGTTGGTGACCACCAACACAATTTTCTTGACAAACTCTGCCCTCATTTTATCGTCTTCGGTAGCTGCCCAACGAAAACCCTTCGCCTTGAGCCCAGTGTAGTTCCATACCTCTACCTTGCCCGCCAGCTCCGATTGGGCTTGGGTAGGCACCTGGCTTTGCATGGCTTCTACTTTGGCGGCTTGGTGGGTCATAGTCAGGAGCTTGGGCATTTCGGCGTTCAAGTCAATCTTCGCCGGATTTTTTACCGGGTGGTAATTGCCCAATTGGGCAAGCAATGCTTCTACCAGCTTTTGGGTGGCTTGTGCCCGGCGTTGGCGCGCTTCGGTGGGGGTAAGCTGGGGCTGTTCCTTGATCACTGCTTTCATATAAGGGCGCATTTGGCTGCGCAACACGGGGGCAATGGCGCCATCGGTTTTGCTGAGCGAGGCATTGGGCAATATGCCGTGGATGCCCGCGACCAATACTTCGTTGGGTTTCAAGGCGATTTTTTCGGGGTACACATCGAGGTACATGGCCAGCCCAGCCAGCATTTGGTAGGTCGATTTTTGAAAGGCAGCCGGGGCACTTTTCATGATTCCCTTCAATACTTTGTATTCTTTTCGGAGGGCGGTTTGGTATTGGGTATATTCATACAAACGGCGGTCACCCTCCCGCTTCATGCGGGCAATGGTTTGGGCGATGGTCTCGTTTTTGGCAGGTTTGGGGGCTTTGAACCCCTGAATGCCCCCCAGGTAGACATACAACTTTACCGCGTTGTAGACATAGGGCTTGCCCCCAGCAGCTTGTTCGTTGTACTTGACCAACAAGGCGTTGATCGCTTCTGCCGCCGAGTTGTCAATGGCTTGTTGGTGTACTTTGATCCACTTGGTGTTGCCAAACACATAGCGGTTGAGGTGCGACAAACCACGGGCGTTGTTCCAGGCATTTTGGGCAATGATTGCCTTCAATTCTTTAGTACCTGTGGCAATCCGGCGTTGTATTTCGGGGTCGGTTTCTTTTGCCTGCCCACTCAGGCTTGCCAAAAGCAAACAAAGCAGCAAAGTGTATTTTTTGAGAAAGGTATACAACATAGTATTCAAAGTTTTGTGTTGAATCATCCACATATTTGCTTATTTTTTTAGCCCGTTTTCTTCTAAAAATGGGGTGACTACGGCTTGATTGATAAACTGGGCTACCAGCTCCTTCAAACCGTTAATGATCTCTAATTCGTTTTTACCTGCCTTTTTGAGGCGGCTATATTCCTCCACTATATTTGTTGCTTTGTCTTTGATCTGCTTCACCACCAAGGCCATTTTGTCGGCTTTTTGGAGCAATTCTACCAACAACACTAACCGGATTTTCTTTTGTTGGTATTGAACATTCACCACCGCGTATTTTTGTCGGGCTTCCAGGTAGCCTTTGGTCACCGGATACCGCGAGGTGGCGGTTGCTACATCGGTGCTTATCACCATCAAGGTAGTAGAGTCTGCCTGTGGTGCGGGGGCGTTTTCGGGGGCAATGGTGGGGCGTAGCTTATCTACTTCGGTGTTGATGGTTACACTCAAACTATCCATTTGTCCGGAAAGTTGCTTTTGCCGGGCGTCGTCATCGCCTTTGATTGCCTGAACGATTTTTCTAAACAAATCACTCAATTCCTGCCAGAGTTTTTCCAGGGCTTCTTTTGCCAGCTTGCCCGCTACTTTGAGAATCTTCCCACTTCCATCCTTCAACTTTTTCAGCCCTTCAGTCACCTTGCCTTTGTCGATGGCCTCTTTCCCATCCTCAATCGCCTTTTTACCAATCTGGATGGTTTCCAGTAGCTCGGCTTTGTCGGGGCCATCGTAGTTTTTTACCCAGGTTTCTACTTTTTTCAGTACCTGGTCTATTTTGCCTACCACCTGGTCTATTTTATCCAGCCCTCTTTCTATCTCGTCAAATAAATTGTTGATTTCGCCCGTAAAGCTCAGGTATTGGTCGCGCCACTCGTCGGGTATGATTTGGGTGCCCGCCCCAGTGGTCGTCAATTCCCCATCAATGAGGCGTTTGTCGGTGTTGATCTTGATGCGGTCGAACCGGGCAAATACCCTGGCTCCCTGAAAATAATTGATGTGGGTGTAGGCTCGCCCGGAAAACCAACCTCTCCCCAAGGGTTTGACTTCTACCAAGGTAAATTCAAAGTCAGCCGCCATGATCTTATCGCCTACTCGCAAATTTGAGATAGGAGTTTGATTGCTGAGGTCTACCACCAGGGGTTTGCCGCATTGTACTCCGGTGGGCTTGGGGGTGGGCATTCTAAAATCTACGGTGGCAGTTTCTTCGCTGCCAAAGGCATTGCAGTTGGCGGTAAGTTTGAACGAATAGGATACTCCGGGTTCCATATCATTAATTTGGGTGCGGTTAGAGAGGGCACGTTGGGTGTACCATTTGTAGGCATCGCCTTCGCGCTTGAAGTGTAGGGTATAACCCGTGTGGTCGGGCAAGGCATCCCAATCAAGCTGTACTTGGTAGGGATTGAGGGCAGTTGCCTTTAAGCGAATCGGGATGGGGCAAGGTTTGCCATAACGAAACACCCGAATCTGGCTTACTCCATCGTTGATAAACAAAGTTCTGCCTTGGGGGTCGCGCGCCTGGATGCGAATGGCGTACCATTTACCCAAGCCCAGGGCAGGTTCGGCTTGCATGCCATAGTTGTAGCTCAAACCAGTCGTGGTGGCACGAAATATTTCGGGACCCAGGCAATTGAATATTTCGCCTTGAGATATTCGACTGGCGGCTTGGTTATTTGCGTTTATATTCGCATATTGGTTTTGACAATCGGGGCGTAGCTCGTTCAATATCAATTCATACTCAGGATTAAATGGGGTGTTAGCGGGTCTTGTCCAACTGATCGGAATGGGTTTTAAGCTTTGATTGGTCTTATTAACTTGACTCATCATTAGCGGAAAATTCAGTATGGGTGGCTGCAAAGCAAATACCCGCAACGTTTTTTGCGACAGAATGTCTACATTAGATACCAAGACATTGGCTCTGAATCTATCCACGAAAGAAAAAGATAATCGGTATATTCCGTCAGGGATTCTTTTCGTTTTCAAATACTGCTGCCGGGAGTACCCCGAAAACGACAGGTTGTTTGCGGAGAAATAACCCGATAACTCGGAGCCGCTCAGGGTCTGGCTAGGTCCCAGGTCGAGCAAAGGTCGGTAACTATCCCGCGTTTGTATGACAATTCCCCGCCCATCCACGCTTTCCAATTTGATCCGCAAGTAACCAGCGTACGAGGTCAAGCCGTTGAGCACCATGGTCAATTGAAGCGAGTGGTTATATCCGAAATTTAAGAGGTAGGGAGAAACTGGTCTGGCTACGGTAGCAATGATCTTCACGCTGTAATTTTGCTGGGCGGTGGTATAACCACTCGCTCCTAAGAGCAAAACTCCCACAATAATAAGGCACTTGAATAAATGGATACGCATGACCTTGGTTTGGTTTAAGTAGTTGGTTTTGAGCTTTAGCCATTAGCTTTTTTGTTCCTGGCTTTTAGGCTCTGTTGAGCTTTAGCTATTAGCTTTTTTTGTTTTTGCTTGCTTAGCCGTTAGCTTGTATAGACCATCGACTTCTATCTACCTATTTTATAAACCACTAAAAATCAGCGTTCTATAAAATAGTTAATAGGCTTGAAGCACCGATATGCATCGGCATCTAAGGACTTGTCGCTAAAAGCTTGAGGCTGTAGAGGCTATCGACTAGATATACCAATTATAGCGGTTGATATGGATACTTTTAACAAAAAATATTTCGAAAATGTAGAAAGGTAGACGTTTGAGTGTTCAAAGATAGTCATTTTAAGTAGGTTTACGCTCACAATTCGCTCTTGAAACTGTCGGGGTAAGGTTTATTTCTTTTTTTCTGATCAACCATCTTATTTGCAGCAACGACCAATGCTGTCAAGGCAAGTGTACGCCAATCACCAAAATATCATCTACTTGGTTTTGTTCGCCCATCCATTCTTGTAAATGGTTTTCAAGTACCTGTTTTTGCTCTTTCATGGGCAGTTGGTGTATTTCAAGTAATAGGTTTTTAAACCTTCGGGACATAAACTTGCGCCCCTTAGGGCCACCAAACTGATCTTGATAGCCGTCTGAATAGACATAAAAAGTAGTGGGTTTAGAAGTATCTATCACATGTTTGGCAAACGACTGCTCTTTGGCGTGGGCATAACCTCCCACTGGAAACTTGTCACCTTTGATCTCATACAATGCTCCATCCTGAATGTATAAAAGCGGGTTTTTGGCTCCGGCAAACTCTATTTTTTTGCCCTCGTGGTCAATCACCACCAAGGCCAAGTCCATTCCATCCCTGTTGTGGGTTTCTTTTTGTTTTAAGTCTTTTCTAATGTGCAGGTGTAACTCATCCAAGATTTTTTCGGGCGACAGTATGCCTTGCAACCGAATGATTTGGTTGAGGTAAGCATTGCCCACCATAGACATAAATGCTCCGGGCACGCCATGCCCGGTACAATCCACTGCAGCAAGCACAGTTTTCTTGGGTTGGGTACCTATTTGGGCAAACCAGTAAAAATCACCACTTACAATGTCACGTGGTTTAAACAATACCATGGCATCGGGCAACTGACTCGTCACCTCTAGCTTGGGGGGCAATACTGCCTGTTGGATACGTTTGGCATAATTGATACTGGAAGTAATCTTATAATTTTTTTCGGTCAGCTCTTCGGTACGCTTGGCTACCTTATCCTCCAGGTCTTTATTCAAGTCACGGTATTTGGCAACCAAGCGCTCTATGCCTACAGTCATTGTCTGAAAAGACGAAGTAAGGTCTCCTATCTCGTTGTTTGCTTTTATGTTAAAGTCTACCTTAAACTTTCCTTGTGCCACTTGTTTGGCTACTTCATTGAGTTGCAGTACCGGCTTGAGCACCGTACGGCGCACTACTATTGCTACTACCAACATGGCAACTATGACCAATACCAATGATATAAGCATAAAATTGATAATGAGCCCTCCAGCCTGATTAGCGTCAGCAAGCAGTTCTTCATTTTTACTTCTAATGAGTGGTTGTATTTTTTTATCAAGCAGGTTGTCTATCTTGTTCAACGACTGATGAAACTGCTTCATGAGGTTGTTCTGAATACTCTCCAAACGCATGAGTTCGTTGCCAAGGTTTACTGTAATGGCAAAGTTTTCATTCATTTTTGCCACCCAGTCTTTATCAGGGCGGTTGGTATTGAGGTAGTTTTTTTCAAACTTCAGGTACTTTAATTTTTTGTTGGCAATTTTATGGGCACTCACCGAATCTTTTACAATCACATAACTTTCTATAGCATTGAGCAACTCTTCGTTGAGGCTATAAAAGTCTGAGATGACCTTAAGTTTGGTTAAAATATCGGAGGAAGGGTTGTCTATGTATTTTTTAAACAAATCATCAATCAGCTCATCCTGCACAGTGACCATAGTTTGTACCGAAAATAATTTACCATGCTTTCGGGTAGAGTTAATGACTGCCTTCGAGGTGAGTTTGTTAAAATGGGCATACTCTTTTATCAGGTCTTTACCAAAGGCTATTTCCTGCTTACTCTTCGCATATTTTTCATATAGCTTGATGTGTTTGTCAAAGTCAGCCTGGTATTTTCTGATGTTTTCGGGTTGTATATAGTTGTGATTGTCTACATAGTCGAGCAATGAGTTGGCTATGTTAGACGCAATGATTTCTATCTCAAGCACTGCTTTCTCAAAAGGTTCTTCCAGGTTTACTATCTGCTCTATGTCGCGCTGCATATTTTTAACCTGGGTAAAAATAAACACCCCAACAAAAGATGATAAAACAATGATGATGATAATAACCGTTGTAAATAGTTTTTTTAGACTCATAAAGCAGGTGCCTCATATTTGTGGTCAATTAATAACAAGCACGGTATGTCGGAAAAGCCAATGGCCCGTATAGCAAGCCCTTCAAACAGGGTTGAGCAATCACGCAGGGTTTGCGCCCTGACATAAGTTTAACGAAGCACTTATACAAAGGTGATTTTTTTGGCTGAATAAGTAATCAGCTAAAAAAGGTAATACATTAGCCCTGTTTACAGCTTTACTCCCATCACCAATATATCGTCGCGTTGTTCGGTGCCTTCCATGTGTGTTTTCAAGGTGTTGAGCAAAGTTTCGTACTGCTCATTCATTGGCAAACCACCCACACTTTGTAACAGTTCGTTGAACCTTTTCCGACCTATTTTTTTACGCTTCAAGTCGTTTTGATCTATATAACCATCACTGGTCAGGTACAGGTTGTCGCCCTGAAACAAGGTAAACTCATGATTGGTAAATGTACGATCAGCAGTTTTTACCCCTCCTACGTGTATCCGATCTCCTTTGATCTCCTCCAGCTCACGAGTAGCATCACGCAAAAAGTATAACGGACGACGAGCCCCGGCATACGTAATATTTACCTGAGTGTGTTCACCATACTCAAGCACACACAAACAAACATCCATTCCTGTATCACTCTTATAGTCCTGGTGACGCAAAACATTCAATACTTCTTCGTTGAGCCTTGCTAAAATCTCTGCCGGGTCAAATACCTGTTCCATTTTTACTACCCTATCGAGCAAAGTACTTCCAATCAAACTCATAAACGCTCCGGGTACCCCGTGCCCGGTACAGTCTACCGCCGCCAAAAAAGTTTTGTTGTGCTCTTGTTCTTTGTGCAACCAATAAAAGTCACCCGATACTATGTCTTTGGGGCTATATAACAAGAAGTGGCTATCCACCAACTTTGCCAATTCCTTTTCGTAAGGCAATATGGCATTTTGAATGGTAAAAGCAGCTTCCAGGCTTTTGTTCAACTGGATGGTTTTTTCCTCAAGGCTCTTTTTAGCATACTCCAGTTCGGTAGCCTGGTCTTTGAGGGTAAGGTTTGCCGACTCTACCGCATCACGCTGCGCCATGATCTCTTCTTGTTGCTGAAACAACTCTTCGTTTTGGGCAGTAATTTCGGAGGTACGCTCCTGCACTTTTTGCTCCAGCACCTGGTTTTGTTCGGTAATAATTCGTTCGTTTTCTTTGGCAGTCGCCAATGCTTCTGCCTGGGCTTCTATAGTCTCCTTTCGGTAGATGTTGATGCGGTCGGCAAGCGCCAACGACAAGAAAATCACTTCGATGACTGCCCCTACCTGGTTGGCATTGTCTACCAAAAAATGATTAGGCAAAAATCCGTAAGGTTTCAATACTGCCATAAATAACCCAATCAACACTATAGTCCAGGCCATAATGTAGTATTTAGCGGCGCGGTTGCCCCTGCGCCATACCAAAATACCCGTAAGTAACATAAGTACAGAGGAAGTCATGACCGATAAGGTAGACGTAATAATGCTTATTTGGTACTCGGTGGTAAAGGTCACGATGATCATAAAAAACAAAACCACACTAAAGCCAATCAACACCACGTTCCAGCGGGGGACATATTTATAGGTTTGCAAAAAGCGAATGGCAAACAATACCGCACAATACGACCCAAAGGTGATGCTAAAAGGCAGGGCAACGTTTGCCCACCAGGGGTAATCGCCCCACAAAAATTGAAAGCTATGTCCGTTGAGGGTAGACTGCCCCAATAGGTATGACAATATATAAAGACAGTAAAACAGGTAGCTGTAGCTGCGAATGGCTAAAAATATAAACAAGTTATACATGAGCATGATCGCCATGACACCATACAACACTCCAAAAACGATTTCAGAAACCATGTTGGCTTCGTTAAACCTATGGTTGCTTTGCATTACCAAAGGCAATTGTAATGAACCCTGGGTATATACTTTGAGGTAATAAGTGTGCACCTGGGTGTCTGTCAAATGAAAAGGAATGACTACCTGAGGATGAAACACCAGCCTGTTGGCAAAAGGTACATGGTCGCCCCATATCCTTTTTTGCCATTTACCGTTTTTGTCTTGGTAATGAAACTCTATATAATCTATTGGAGCATAAGCTACCTTCAAAAACCATTGGTTAACGCTTTCGAGGGTTTTCTCCTGGGGTTGGGTTTGGTTTTGTAACTTTAGCTTTACCCAAAAATGAGAGTGGGAAAAACCAAAATTAGGGTATTTGTCTTTAGAGGGTTTAAAGCGTTGCTGATTTTTAGGCTTCAACACCTGCAACAAGCTCAACCGTTGAGTAGAATCTTCCAGAATGGCTACTTTATCGCCTAAGATAATCTCTGATTGTTTTGTGGTAAGTTTTACTACTTTTTGGGCTTGTGCCCTTTGTAGTGTTCCTACCAGGCAAATAAATATAATGATGATACTTCTGATAAACATATCCCGCGTACGTCTGCTACCCCTAAATAATTTAAATTGAAAGTTGTGATTACACCCACACATTTTGCGAATGCACCAATACAACTTCTTGCTTTAGAGCTTGTTTAAATTTTCGGTTATAGGAGGTTTTACGATGAGTTTTTGGATTAGATGCGTCAGATTTTGAAGGAATAGCCCAGCTATTGCTGAAAAATCTGGCAAAATATAATCAGAAAAATCGCGTAAAACACCTAATTATTAAATTTTAAACAAGCTCTTATTTCAAATCTGATACCAAAGCTTCGCCTGCTATCAGGTAATCCTTACCCCCATCAGTAATATGTCATCTCTTTGCTCGCTGCTGCCCTGGTGTTTGTCCAACGCCTGAGTCAGTAGTTGCTGCTGCTTGGGCATTGCCCAATGAGCATTTTCCAAGAGTACTTTTACCAACTGTTCTGAGCCAAACTTTTTACGACCGTCGCTGTTCTGATCTACAAAGCCATCGGATGATATATAAATGGCATCACCACTGTTGAGTACCAGCTCATGGTCAAAAAACTGTGCCCCTATATTTCGCTTACCTCCCAAATACCTTCGGCTACCTTTGTAGGTTTCTATGGTTTTTTTGGTAACCGACAAAGCCTGATGTACCACATATAAGGGACGCCTTGCTCCCGAAAACACCACTTTGGTTTCCCTATCGTTGAGCTTTTCAAACGAGCATATCCCCATTTCCATTCCTTCGTCGTTGTTGTTGCTGTTTTGCTGCAAAGCCAAAAAAATCTCCAGGTTCATCCGTTTTAAAATTTCAGATGGGGTAGTCACCCGCTCTATTTTCACAATTCTGTCGAGCAAAGTATTGCCAATCATACTCATAAAAGCACCTGGTACCCCATGTCCGGTAGAGTCTACTACTGCCACTAGAGTTTTGGCTCTTTGGGAGCTTTCGATGGTTGCCTGAAACCGGGTACCTACCGATGACAACCAGTAAAAATCGCCCGAAACAATATTACGAGGACGAAATATAATAAAATAATCGAACAACAAATCGCGTAGCAACGCTTCTTGGGGCAAAATGGCTTGCTGAATGGTTTCGGCAGACCGAATGCTGTTAAAAATGTGTAAATGTTGGGCTTTGAGCTGATCGTTTTTTTCTTCAATGGCTTGGTGTTGCCTTTTGAGCTCTTTGTTTTGCAAAATAATATCTACCCGGTTTTTTGCCATAAGTTGGGTGCGCTCCTGGTTAAATTGTAATTATTTCATTGTTTATAACTATTTGATTTACAAATGTTTGCTATTAATTTTTCTTGCAAAAGGTCTAAAATATCCGGGTCTGAATTAAGGGTTCGCTGTATGGTAATGAACCCTTTTTTGTTAAAACCCTTCATTTGTTTTCTGATCCATTTCACCAGTTTTTGTGCGTGCAAGGCTACATAAGAAAATCGGTATAACTTGAATTCAAAACCTTTTTTGTCTTTTGTTCTGGCTTCCCCAATTTGGAGCACATGTTTGAGTAATTTGAAAAACTGTTCAATATAAGTTCTCTGAAACCAGTGTCTTCGCAAGGTTTTGGCGAAAATATGTTTACTTGTGCTATAAATAACACTTACTTTCTTTGATCCATTGAGCCGAAAAAACAGCAAAGTTACAGCTTGTTTCTTGCTACAATAATAGGCACTTATTCTCCTTTTAAAAGTGGTTTTATCTTCCTCAGGAAGCATTTTTTGACTCGCTTGATGAGCTTGCTCTGCTGGGATAAATTCTTTCTCAATCCAATCAGAGAGCTTTACCTTTTGACCCTCTATTACCACATAATGAGATTTTTTGGTTACACTGATGTAACAAAGTCCATTTTGGGCACAACTTTCTGCCAAAGCCTCATTACTATATCCATTGTCACAACTCAGGTGAAGTGTAGGAAAATCATACCCAGTTCTAGTCAGCTTTTTGCGATATTCTCCCCAGCGCCTCACAAGCTTTTGAGCTACTTTTGCTGGTTTCTGATAAGCGTTGGAGGTTTTCTTCTTGATAAAATCAAAGAAAAGTGGGTAAAATACCCCATCAATGCTCACCCCAAGGGTCAACACCCGAAAACCATACACACTTGTACCAAACTGACCACTAAAAAATTTCCCGTAGCACTCCTCAAAATCTTTCAAATGATTCTGAGAAGATAGCCAACACCGAAACACGCTATCATCCAACACAACAGTGACCGTTGTTTTTGACCAACAACTTGAATCTTTTTCACTCATTTCTTGGAGTACCTGACCCAACTGAGCCGAAAAAACCTCTTCAAATAGCTTCCGAATGGTGCTAATAGATAAATTAGAAGCCAACTTTTGATAGCTGATTTGAGCAGAATTGCTCACAACCCCATGCTTCACTAAGATACTGTTCAAAGTAGGTAAACCTACCAATTGACCCAAATAAAAAACCTGCAGAAGCTTTTCTAGTTTAGTGCATTCCTCTAAACTCAAACACGATTTATCAAATGTTTCCGAAATGGTAGTAAATATGTTGACCTCCTCACAAAAATGACCACGAAAATATTTTTTTACTAAAGAGGATAGTTCTTTACGAAAGTTTTTTTAAAATGTATATTCATTGTAAAAGCTATTATGATGTTTTAGGAGATATAATAATAACCTTTTGCAATGAATTATGGGTATAATTAATTGGAATTCAATTTTTTATACCCTTTTTAATTTCTACAAGTTAAATTTGTTGTTACGATACAATAAAAACCCTATCACCAGCACAAAAGCCAAAATAAACAAAATAAAAATACCAATCACGTTTCTTCTGGTTTTAAAACGTTCATTGGTTGCCCGGTACTCTTTCAATGACTTGTTTTCTACCTCGTACTTCTCCAGTAAACGCAATAAATCCTGACTTGCCAACTCGTTTTTCTTTTGGTCGTTCAAAATACTGTCTTGGTATGCCCTCGATTTCTCCAGGTAATGCAAAGCCTTACTTGTGTTGCCTTTTCTCTTGTGTATCTTATATAACAAATCGCTAATTTCTTTGGCTTTGGGCTTGCTGCCTGAGTTAATTGCCAACAAATAGCCTTTGGTGGCATAAATCAATGCATTATTCAATTGGTTTTCTACCAGATAAACCCCCGCAATATCGGCACAGGCATATTGTTCATAGTCTTGATAATAGTGGTTTTTGTACCACTCGTGCACCTCTAGTAAAAGCTGCAACGCTTTTTTACGCTTGCCCAATTGAAAATAAGCATCTGCCCGGTTTGCCCTGGCTATGATTATCCTTAGGGTGTCTTGGGTAGCCAATGAATACTTGAGAGACTCGTCAATAAACTGAATGGCACGGTTGGGCTTTTTGCTTTGGACAAAGGCATAGCTCAAGTTAAGGTAAGCGGAACCTATAGTAGCAGTATCTTTGATCTCAAGACCTATTTTTAGTTGTTGTTTGTAATATTCTACTGCCTTTTGGTGTGCTTGCCAGCCATTGTACACATGCCCAATGGCACGCAGTACCTGGGCTTTTTTGATTGCAACATCTACCTGTTCATAAATTTTGAGTGCAACAAATAAATAATCAAGTGCCTGAGAATAACTGCCTTGCGAAATGAGGTGGTGCCCCAGGTTATAAGAGGCATAGGCTTGCCCCAGCGGGTACTTTATCTTTTGTGATAGTTGCAGGGCTTCTTTGGCAAGGGTGATGGCCTCATTCAGTTCTTTTCGGCTATTCAAGTCAGACAATTCGTTGAGCAAGTCTACCCTTTGTTTGCCTTCTGACACAGTCAATACTTGCTGTAGGCTATCTATATAGTTTGATGATGGTTGTGCCCATAATGAAGTAAATAATGTTGTGATCAAACAAAGCCCGATGAACAATATTAGTACAGGCTTTTTCAGGTTCTTTTTATTCATTCTTTCTGTATAATCATCCCAAAATACCCTCATATTAAACAATACCTCTTGATAACAGACTTCAAAAAAAACAGGTGCCTTACAAAATATTTTATATAAGTAGTTTGTTTTATGTCTTTAAGTGATCTTTCATAAATAAATTGTTCCAAGAGAGGGTAGTCCCTGTTTGTTGTGTGAGCGACAAAACCGCAAAGCTTACACATTTTAATTATAAGTAAATCCTGATATGATAGTGCTTTTTTCACAAATATGGCTATTTTATCACACAATTAACAAAAAACACCTGTACAAAAAAGGATTACCTTGTATTCGTTTCATTTTATACTCGAAAAGCTAAAAATATGAACTTTAACTACTTTAGGCGTTACTACCTTTATTTTTTATGCAGTTTTGTCCTGTTTTTATCTACTCACTACCAATGCATAGCTCAAACAAATATGATAGTTCCCCCTGGCCCAGCCCCTAACACGTGCAAAATAATAGGTAAAATTATCAAAATAGCCCCAGTGCCCCAAGTAAAAACACCACAAACTCCTTGCGAAAAGCAAGCTTGTCAGGCAGAAGTAAAAGTGGTAAAAATATTGGGCTGTGGCGCTGGTTTCCCTCAGTTTCAAGGGCTTAAACCCACCATCACAGTTAAGTTTGTTTTCACCCTTGGGGCTACCCAGACTTTATTCCCTCAATTGAACAAAGCAATGCCAGGGCTAAAGGTGGGCGATGTGTTTGAGGCAAGCGTAGAAGGCATGGATGCTGCCACAGGCAGTAGTAACCAATATAAGATTTATACTTATACCAAGCAATAGTGTTCAACAAAGTACCAGGCAGCAAAAGGGTAGCAGAAAGAATTTAGATAAATCAGTTAACTTAAATAGGATTGTGTGGTGTTTTAGATAGCTGATGGGCTTAGCTACTTTATTTTTAAGAATAATATTCTTATATTTGAAATGAAAACAGGCTCTTACAACTACTTACAATGAGCGAACTAACCGTAATCCTCTCTTTGTAATAAAAATGCAGTGCAAGAAGCCTGTAAACAAAAATGACACCAAATTAACGGTGTCATTTTTACTTCAAAAATAGTACCATCCCTTCGTTTTTGGACTCATTATTAAGCCTTTTAATTTTCTTTTTTTATGCGTATTTCAGAAGAAACCATCGAGCAAATTCGCGATGTAGTTGATATTGTGGATGTTGTGGGCGATTTTGTCTCACTCAAAAAAAAGGGAGGCAACTGGTGGGCACATTCTCCTTTTACCAACGAGAAAACGCCTTCGTTTTCGGTGTCTCCGGCAAAGGGCATTTTTAAGTGCTTTAGCTCAGGTAAGGGGGGCGATGCTATCACGTTTGTGATGGAGGTAGAAAAGCTGAGTTATCCGGAGGCGTTGCGTTACCTTGCCCAAAAGTATAACATTGAGCTTGACGAGGATGAGCCACCTACCCCAGAGGAGGTGGCACGGCAAAACGAACGCGAAAGTTTGTTGATTGCCCTAGAGTATGCCAGCAAGCATTACGAAAAAAACCTACATCAAACTCCTGAGGGTCAAGCCATTGGTTTGGCTTATTTCAAAGAACGAGGCTTTAGTGTCAAAACGATTGAAACTTTTGAGCTGGGCTATAGCCTGGATAGTTGGGAAGCTTTTACTAAACAAGCTCAAGCCGACCAATACAGCCTGCCTATTTTGGTAAAGGCAGGGCTTACCATAGACAAGAACGGGCGCTACTTTGACCGCTTCCGCGATCGGGTCATTTTTCCGATTCATAACCTGGCGGGTAAAGTGATTGCTTTTGGCGCGCGTATTCTCAAAAATGATAAAAAACAAGCCAAGTATCTCAACTCCCCCGAATCGCCGGTTTACCACAAGAGCAAGGTGTTGTATGGGTTGTATCAAGCCAAAAAATCATTGCGTGACGATGATTGTTACCTGGTAGAGGGTTATACCGATGTAATATCGCTGCACCAAGCAGGCATAGAAAATGTGGTGGCAAGTTCGGGCACTTCGCTCACTTCTGACCAAATAAGGCTTATCCGTAGGTTCACCCCCAATATTACAGTGTTGTACGATGGTGATGCGGCGGGAATCAAGGCAGCTATTCGCGGAATTGACTTGGTGCTGGAAGAGGGAATGAATGTAAAAGTGGTGCTTTTTCCGGATGGCGACGACCCCGACAGCTACGTAAAAAAAGTGGGGGGTACGGCTTTTAAAGATTTTATCAATCAAAACTCCCAAGACTTCATCACTTTTAAGGCACGCCTGTATATGGAAGAAACCAAACAGGCGGCAAGCGGCGACCAGCCTTTTAAACGTGCCGAAATGATAAGAGAGGTGGTAGAGAGTATTACTAAAATACCTGATGCCATCAAACGATCGGTTTTTTACCGTGAGTGTAGTGCCTTGCTGGAGGTAGACGAGGCGGTACTGATTGATGAGGGTAACAAAATACTGAAGCAAGACGCCAAAAAGAGGCAAGACCGTCAGTTTAGAGAACAAAAAAAACAAGCAAGGGAGCAAAAAAGACAACAACAATTGCCTCCTCCTGCCGATTTTCCGTTTGACCTGCCTCCCCCACCCGATGGCGAATTTTATATCCAGGACGAAGGGCTTATTCAGGTTGACCCAGAGATGACTCCTCCGCCCCTTATCGGGGAAGGTGATGACACTGATGTAGCAACCGAACCTATCACACCTCAAGATCCTTTTAAAAGCCCGATTGCTTTTCAGGAAAAGGAGCATATCAGAATATTGCTCAATTACGCCAATCACGACTTGAAAGAGGATGGCAAACTTTGTGCGTTTTTGCTGGACGAAATAAGTGAGGTGAAGTTTGAAACACCTATTTATGCCAAAATGCTAGAGATTTTCCGCGAAAAACTCAAAGAAGATAACATCATTACGGCTGATTATTTTATCCAACAACACGAAAACGAGGAGATGAAAAAAGCCGCGGTTGATTTGATCTCAGAGCGGTTCGAAATCAGCGAAAACTGGGTGGAACGCCACGGTATTTTTGTGCCCAAAGACGAAGATATCCTGGATAGTATGGTGGTCAAGGCAATTTTGCGGCTAAAACTGCGTCACGTGCGCAAAATGCTGACCGAAAACAGCCTGAAAATGAATGACGCCCAAACTATAGAAGCTCAAGAGGCGGTGATGATGCTACACATGGAGCTTAAAAGTCTGGAAAAAGAAATTGCGGAGCGGTTGGGGAATGTGATTTTGAAGTAAACAATACAACAAACGCACAATAACAACTATCATCATTCAGCAAAACTTCCTGCGCATTTTGTTTTCCTGTAAATTAAAACGTTATATTTATATAAAATAAGCATAAGCAACCATTGGTTAAGCGGTAAAGCAAAATTTAGTTGAAAGGCTTCATTTATGTGGCTTGCCATAAACAGTCATTAAATCATAATTTTATGCATAAGAAAACCCAAGACCAGGATCATCAAAACACGGATGTTGTTCAACAAAAACAACAGAATCAAGGCAATAAAACTATCCAAAGCAAACAGGGTAGTCAACCAACCATTCAGGCAAAGCAACGCCCGGTTAACTCAAAACAAGACCCTGTTAGCACACAACAACAACCAATACAGCGAAAGCCAAAGTCAAGAGGTATAGCCAATACCATGGGCGAACAATATGGTGTAGATACTTCTTCTTTGAACATCAATCATAACTCTTCGTTTCCTGGAACAGTAAATGCCGAAGCGACCATTCAAGGCAATAAAATTGATTTTGCTCCCGGAAAAGACTCTGAGCACAACATCAAACACGAGGTAGGCCATTTTATTACCAACGAAAAACGTGGAACTCCACCCAAAGCTGATGCTTTTGTAAACGGACAACCAATCAATACTACTGACGAAAAGGCTGCGGATAAGATTGCGGATGCACCTTTGCAGCGCAAAACTGACACAAGCTTTAGCAACCAAAACAGTCAAAGTAATACTCCTTCGAGCTCACCAGCTCCTATCCAACGCCTAAAAGATGATGATAGTAATATAAACATCAGCGATTTGAGTTATGGGCAAGCCCATACTTACCTTACACAGGTACGAGAAAAAGCAATCAATGGCGAAGCTCACCCCAACCTTACAGTAAGTGACACAGACCTTGCCCTGTTGCAAGCCAGGGTAGATACTACGGGAGCAGATGTTACCACGCTACGCTGTGTAGAAGGCGAGTTTGTACAAGCTACTGCCGATCAGGAAGTTGACTTTGTAGGCATGAGTAGTTGTATGGCAATTACCTGTATTATGCAGGATGGTTCAAAAATAGCGGCTCATGACGCCCTCGAGAATCGGGTGCCTGGGGGTGGAGCAGTGGCAAAACTAGCCGTATTGGTAGAACAACACGAGAGTACAGTAAACAATGTAAAGGCGGTAGGCATTGGTTCTTGTTGGGGACCTCATATGGAAACAAGCCAGCAGTTGATAGACTCTATAGTAATGCCAGAACACTTTGATGGTGATGTAGAGGCATATAAAAACCTAAAACTCAGAGCGGCAAGCATTGAAAGTAATAAAGATGATTTTATCCAATACCTGGAAGATTCGCTGGGTAATAATGCTACTTTTAAAGACATAGGAAGAGGAGGACCAAAAATATTGGCAAATGGCGATTTGTATTACTATGACAAAGAAGAATATTATAAAGAATTAATTAACAAGGAGGCTTACGATTTGTTTGAGTTAACTTGGACACCAGTAGACGTAGCAGATGTAAAAGAAGCTGTTCGTACTGCATTTGCAGGTGAGGGAGTGTATGAAGCCAACTACTTTGATCAAATATGTCAACAAAATAAACTAACTCTTGAAAGTATGATAAAATTCACCTAAAACAAAAAACTATTTTAATAATGCTGGTAGTTCTACACAAACTCCAGCATTATTTTTATTTTTCATTTTCATCTCTCCCACTAATACACCATCCACTTTTTTCAAGCCAAGAACTTATTCAAGCTTGGCGATTTGTATCTTCACTTTTCATTATTGCCCAATCAAAGGTACCTCGTTTACAGTGCCGTTGTAGTCTCCTTTACTTTGGCTGTGTAGGTTAGACACTGTATGAAACTTGTTTTGGTCTGTTCGAGGTTGAATAGAAATAGCGCTGGACTTTAGCTGTAGGGTGTCTTGGTTAAACACCACCATCGCCAGTTTGTTTTGCCCGCTGGCAGCGTCTGAATGATAATTAAAATCTTGGGTAAGTTTTTCTACATAACAAGTGAGCGAATCCTGCGAAGTAAAGTAGAGCTTAAAAACGTGGGTATTACCACTTAAGGGTTGAATGTAGGCGGTAGATACTTGATACTTCACCAATGGTCCGTCGTTTTGTTTGGTAATATCTCCGTTGGCTTGGTTGGCTTCTGCCAAATCAGACGCACTAATAGTCCAGTTGGTAGTAGTGGGGGCAGCGGTTTCTTTTTTCTTACAACTTACCCAGCATAGCATTGTCAACAAAATAGTGGGCATGATCGATAACTTTTTCATTGTAGTAGTCATTTTAAATACTGTTTCACAGGAGTATTGTTCTGATCGTTCAACTGATTTACTGGGCAATGGGTTGTATTTCACTAGGCAAAACACTGCCTAAAACCCAATCTTTTTCTTCTTATTCGCATCGCCATAACCTCGTTCTTCGTGGCTGAATATCTCGGCAAGCGTCATTTCTTTGGCCTTTGCATCTGCCCCCAGGTTGCCCATCAACACCGCAGCTTTTTCGCCCTTCAAGGGTTTAAAATCGTAATAGGCAATCATTCGTCCCTTGCGCAACAATGCCTTGTCTATTTTCTCAATGCTGGTGTTGAAAGTACAGATAATTTTGATGTTGAGGTAATCGCTAAAAAGCCCATCGGTGAGTTGCAAAATGGTAGATACTACCGAATTGGCGTTGGATTGCTCACGGGTAATGATCACTTTTTCGGCATCTTCGATGATGAGCACTGCGTTTTTGTGGTTGAGCAAAAACGACACAAAATCGGGACGGAGCAATTCATTGACAAACTCGTTTTGGATAAAAATAAACGCTTGTCCCGGATGCTTGGTAATCAAGCCTTTAATGTAAGAGGTTTTGCCTGTGCCAGGGTCGCCATGGAGCAATATCAACCCAGCTCGATCGGCGGTCAAGGACTCCATGATGGTTTCGTGTACCTCTTGAAAATCGTCGTTGTAGAGTTCGCCAATGTTGAGGTCAAAGTCTTTGGTTTTTACATCTTCGGTAAAGAAAGAATTGCCATCTTTTGACAATACCTTGAATACAGGTCCTCGCTCTTCGCCAAAGGTGGTTCTAATGGCGTGATTGGTGGCAGTGATCCACTCTTCTACGTGGCGATTGGCAGCCTCATACAAAAAGTCTACTGCCAGGCGGTCACCGTCTAAATCAACTGATACCAGCAGTTTTTCTTGCTTGCTTTTGAACATCTGTTGATAAATAAAATCTTTAGAGAAGTCGGCATTCTTGGCATCTTCGGTATTCCAGTTTTTATAAATTACCTCAAGGTCAAACCTGTCAGTATCAATCAACCGAAGCACTTGATCCATGTGTTCTTTGGTTTCTTTCATGGGTAACCTTAACGCAAGCACCGAAGGCAGCGTATCGAAACACACGGTAAAATAAGCGTGTTTGTTAAAATCTTTGTACGAATCGTAGGCGTCTATTAATGTAGGCATTTTTTCAATTAATTTTTTGTCAAATACATAAGCCCAGTTCATGGCAAAATGAATTGGGCTTATTTTTTAATGATTATAATAATTTTAACTCGCTTTTGCTTCTGGCTTATCGTTCACTTGAATTTTGTATTTTCTAGTCAAAGTTTGCATCATATTTTGCATAACATTCACAAGTTCATTGATCATCTCTGGCGGCAAGTTATGAGCAATTTCAGGAGTCAATTTAAAAGATACCGAAGGAACTGGTGGCTCGATGTCTAAGAGTTGAACATCAAGTACCCTTTCTAAGTCAATCAAGGTATCTACCGTAAAATTGTGGGTTCCGCTCAACCAACGCGTAACCATAGAGGCGTTAGACTGTCCCATTGCTTTCATTAAGTCTTTTTTCTTCCAACCTTTGGCTTTTAACCCCTCATCTAGCTTGGTAGCCAACTGCATTTTTCTTGTAATCTTTGTTTCTTCTTCAGGAGAGACTGAATCTAATAAATCATCAATCAACTCACTTTTATGTATTTTAGCTTGTTTCTTCATCATCTTCAAAGTTTAAGTCTCCATAGAAATCAAAGTTATTGTTTATATAAGGATGATGCTTTATAGAATTATCCAAGATCACGCAGATTCAAGGTATATTTTATACAATGTAAACTTCTATGTGATATAGCCTATTTATACTAAGCCCAAGGCTTGAGCTCTTTGTCCAAGCCAATCACTAATTTCTTTAACATAGTCACTCCAGCAGGGTGATTCAAAAAGTTTATCGGCGACTTTATTTAATCCTACTTGATAGTCTTCATATCCCAATTGAGTTATAATTTGGTCAACAAAATCATGCTTATCACGTACTGCATTTATTTGCCTCGCAGCCTTGACTATTTCATCATCGTCATCACTTATCTCTTTCAATTTGTTATGTACAAATTGTTCAGGTGAGAATCCGTCTGGAATACAGTATTGTCTAATGCATTTTAATGCGTTCGTTCTTTTTTCATCTGCATCTTGCTCACTTCCAGTAAAATGCTTTTTCATTTGCTTAGTTTTTTCGTCTTCAGTTTGATACTTGTCTCCATCAAGTAGAATTAAGGTGTTATCTAAATTATCTCCTTTAAGATATAAACCTGTTGCTAATGGAAAGCTATTCTGAATAGCCCCATATATCTTAATTGAACAATGCCTTCTGACATTTAGATTTTCCACTACTTTACGTACAATAGCTTCTGATAGAGAATCTTCAACAAATATTTCTAAAATTCGTTCTTGTTTTCCTGTGAGCCTAGCCATACAATCTGGTTTTGAATTATCAAAACATATTGTACCTCCTTGTGTTTGATGGATATGTCTAATATTGATCTTATCCATTTTTGCTACCTCTTCTCTATGGCTTGTGAAAACTATTTGTATGTTTTGTTTTTTAGCCTGTTCTAACAATACTTCAAGTAGTCTATTTAATGCATCTGTGTGTAGTGTTAATCCAACTTCATCTATTACAATCAAGGAATATTTATCAGCTTTAAATAGAACTTCTAAAATTTTAAAAACTCTTTGTTCTCCAGCTCCCATTGCTAGTGATGAGTAAGATATATTATCATAACAAACTCCTTTGAATACTTTTTTTTTGAAGTCGTGTGAATTATATTTTTGGTAACTTCGGTTTAAAATAAACTCTGCCTTCTGTTTTATATTCTGTGATGACTTATCATTTAACTCCTTTGTTGTAAACGTTATCAATGTTTCCGATTTTTCTTTTTCTATTTCTGGTACGCAGGTATCAAGCCCTATAAAGTAAACATCTCTTTCAGGTCTATCTGTGTATCTTGGTTTCCAGCGTTTATTTTTGGTATATTCACGTTTTACATGTTTACGTTCTATTTTACCTTGCCTATATGAATGTATTATATCAAAACTACTACCATTATAATTTGTATGAGTTGTAGGAGTAAATAATTTGCGAGGGTTATAATCTATTCTGTGAGGATTTTCTTTTGTTGGTTGATATACACATAAAATAGAATATATAATAGTAGATTTTCCACTACCATTAGGGCCAAATATACCTGTTATAGGATGTGGTTCTAAGTTTAATGTAAAATTTGAGAGATTTTTTAATTGTTTATACTTAATTTCATGAAGGATTTGTTGTGAAATCATAGTCTTTGAATTAAGGATTTATATATAGGAGTGTATGAAGTCTTGTAATCATCTGATAATAAGCATTTTGCAAGGTTAAAGTGAACAAAAACAAGGTTATTTTCACTTTTAAAAGGTGGCGTATACGCTCATGTTTACTCTTTGCTAGGGCGACCACAAGGGTTGCCCCTACAATTAACACCTTGATTTATATGTAAATACCTGTATATCAAGGATTTTAAAAACTTCGTACAATCCTAATTTATATATTTTAAAATTTGTTATACAACTTTATAAGATAAAAAAAAGCTTTGTGCTACACTCTACAGTTTTACTATTAGTCAATTATCTTTCTAATACCTCAAACTCACCTCCTTGCCGTCATAATCTACCGTGATGGTGCGGTTGACAAAGGCGGGGTTTTGGATAAACAAATGCCCCAAGGGAGCAATGATGAGGCGCTCTATTTCACGCTGTAGGGGGCGGGCACCGTATTTAGGATCAAAACCCTCTTCGCCAATGTGTTCTATCAGATTTTTGGTAAACTGTAGCTTGATATTACGTTGCTTGAGTCCATCCCGTTTTTGAATCTCGTCTAATTCTTTGCGGGTAATCGATAAAATGGTTTCTTTTTCGAGGGGATTGAACACCAAAATGGCATCTACCCTATTATAAAACTCTGGACGGAAAAACGCACGCACGTTTGATTCAAAATCGTGCCCCTGGTAACTTCTAAAACCCAGAGAACTACGAGTAGTGGCGCCCAGGTTAGAGGTCATAATAATGATGGTATTGCGAAAGTCAGTCAAACGCCCAGCAGCATCGAGCAAAATACCCTCGTCAAGCACCGTAAGCAAAGCATCGAATATCAACGGATTGGCTTTTTCTATCTCATCGAGCAACAACACCGAGAAGGGTTTTTGCCGCACATGTTGGATGAGTTTACCCTGAGAGCCAATCAAACGATAGATTTGCGAAGGGTGTTGAAACTCACTCATATCCAGCCTAATCAATGGTTCATAGGCTTGCCCTTTGCCAAAAAAGTAAGACGAGATTGCCTTTACCGTGGCGGTTTTTCCTACCCCAGTAGGTCCCGCAAAAATCATTGTTGCCACGGGCTTGTTAGGATCGTTGATCCCGGCTTTAAACACCTTGATGATGTCACTCACCTTGTCTACCACGTGGTCTTGCCCTTTTATTTTTTCCTTAAAAAAATCTTTCAACTCTACCTCGTTCAAAAACAAATCGTCGCGCAACAGAAAATCGGGGATACCGCTTTGGCGGGTAAAGTTGTCTATGATTTGGGGCAAGTCTATGGTCAACTCTTTGTCTTGCATGGCTTTGTTGGCGCAAGTCATCAGAAATCGAATGGCTTTGCCCGGAAAACTCTCATATTTGATAAAACGATCGAGCAGTACATACGCCATTTCCTGGGCTTTTGGGGTAAACGCTACACTGTAGCGCTTGTTGATGTATTGATTAAAATACTCAAATAATTTCAGGGTAGTTTGGGTATCCATTTCGTCTACCTTCAGTATACGAAAGTGCTCGATAAACCCAGGAATCATGCGGCGCATCACTTCCAACTCTTCGGGGGTTACTTCGCTCACCATACGCAACTTGCCTCGCCGGATAAACGAGGTAAGAAATGCCGCCACTGAGTCTTCGGGACCTTCGCCCCCAGTGAGGGCAAGCATCACAAAACTCTCCAGCCACAAAATACCACGGGCACCCTCCAGTTGATACACCATGTCTTCGCATATCAGCTGCCACTCGCCCAGGTACTTTGCCTTAGAAGTAATGCGGCTGGGCGTAGTACGCCAAAAAGAATTACGCTCAAAAAAATCTTTAGACTTTTGCTGGCTGGTAACCTTGCGAATGGCCTCGTGAATAACGGCGCTTTTGCCTACCCCGCTTTTGCCCACCAATAACACATTGGTTTTTTCGGCAATCATAATATTGATGAGGTGGTCTATGGTTTCGCCCCGTTCCCAGGCAGCATCAGGGGTGCCTTTACGGTTTTCTTTGCGCGAGTAGGGCAACTTTTCGGCAATGCCATTGAGCAGTTTAAACTGCTTATAGTCTCCACTTTGTGACTTTTCTTTTTTGCGTTTGGGTATTTTTACCTTTACCTGTTCCAGCCAGGGAGTAGCAGGTATTAGCAAGTTATAAATATCATCGGGGGTAAGGGCATGAAAAGTATCGCGAGAGAAGTGCTCTACCAGGCGATCGAGGTCTTTTTCATTATAGAAATAAAAGTTTTTGTGCAGCAAGGGCAAAAAACATTCATAATAGCCCGATTCGTTGCTGCCATATACCGCATCTATTTTTACCTCCAGGGTTTCTTTTACTGGGTAAATACGGTCACTCTCCTGGTAGTGGGGTCTTATGTCCATAGAGATGGTTTTGATGCGGGTACTGCCAATTTCGGGCTCATAAAACCAACTATCTTTCATTTGTTTTTCTATATATTCAGAAAACGATGCCTTGAGGCTTTTTACATCGTCAGCAACCACTTGCTGGCTGTAGCCCAATAATTGCCCAAAAATGGCGCCGCTGGTAAGTTGCCAGCAAACCAGTGGATATTCTAAGATTTTCATAAGTGTTCAGGTTGGTGTTTTTATATTTGATCAGAAAGGCAAGATAATATTTTATTATGAAATGGTTATATTGCTCTATTGTTTTATGGCTTTACCGCTCACAAAACAACACTGAAAACCAACGACTATGGGCTATGATTGCACCATTTGGTGGCTTACTCAAAAAAAACTCTCTGTATATATAGGCTTCATATACTTGTTTTCGTTTTTCAACCATTCCTTCACTTGCAAAAAACCAAAAATACCGTTTGGCTTATCTACTTCGCAGGCAAACGTTCTTTGTAAAAGACAACCATAGCAAGGGCAACCCCTTGCTACTCAACCCCGTATAAAATACTACTAACTAATAAGTGATCAAATGAAAAAGTCAAGCAACGAACAAACCGCTGCCCAACTATGGGCAATATTTAACCCCAATAAAGAGGAGTTATTTTGGAGCAAGTATGAACTTGTGCTCCAGGGCAAAGCAGTCAACCTGCCCCCACAAGAAAAACTCACCCCTCCCCCAACAACTACACCTGTGCCTAATGCGCTGCCTCAAGCACCACGGCTTTACTCACATGGTTATCATAACATAAGAAATGCCCTCACTATCTTTATTATTCTATTTTTGGTGGTGTCAGTAGTAGCTATTATTAACTTCTATAAGTCACCCCTTTATTTAAGAATAAGCGCCCCGGTAGGTGCCTTGCTTTTGCCTTTGTTTTTGGGCAAAATATACAGGTATAAAGCTGATGAGACGGGTTTAATCATCAACAATGTTTTTACCCCTAATAAGCAAAAATTCTTATGGGATGAACTTGAATCGGTAGATATAAGGATAGAAAAAGTATTTACAGAAAATCGCAACCAGTTTCGTTATCACTTTCAGTTGATTATTAGAAGTAAACAGGTAAATAAATACTTTTTGCTCTACTTTCCGTTAAAAGTAAGCGGCACCCAGATCGACGAATACCGTTACCCTTTGCAAAGCGAGCAAGTACAATATTTTGCCCACACTCTGCAACAAAAAATCAGTGACAAACTCACTTTGCCCAGGCAGGAAGTGCTGAAAACTTACGGCACCCCTGCTATGCCCAATCAAGCGATCACTCACTTTGAAAAGGTACCTTTTCTTATTTTCTTAATCCCTAACTTTAGAATGCTGGGGCAACGCCTTGTCTACCTGATAAGCCTGTGGTTGCCTTGGTTTTTATGTGCTGCCAAACTCGCGCTTGTACTTTCGGCGCTGGTATTCATGTTTTTCACTTTTACTCTCCAGTTTTCTCGTTTAGAAAGCCGGGATAATGCCCTTGTCATAAAAAAAATCAGCACCTTTACAGATCGTCACTTTAGTTGGGGCAATATCCATTCAATTACGCTCAAAGCAAAGAAGCAAATGAAAGGTGCTAAGCAAGCAATTGATTACAACTACAGCCTGGTGATAAAAGCGCACCATGTGCATACCGTATTTTTTTATGTTTTTCATTTACGAACAAATACCCGCCAGGTCAAAGACTTTGAATACCCTCTCAGTAAAAAAGGGGCAAAATGGTTATGCAATGACTCGCCAATACAATTAAGGGATAAGTTGAACTTACCTACTCCCAAGGCATTGCAGATGCTGAATAGCTAATACTTAATCCCGCCCTAAATTGGAGATAGGGTGTAGTAAGACAATAAATGATTCAAGGCACTAAAAATAAGCCTCGTTTGCTTTTTGAACTCCAGTAGCTATTGACAGTTTATTGCCAAGTGTTACTTGCCTTCTCACGCCTGTTTAGGGATAAGAAAGTAATTAATTACCCAACTTAAAAAAATGGCATACACACTTGTACTTTGAAACAGTATACTCATTTGCGTCGTGTCTGACCAACAGCGCCTTTCTTTCCGCCGGCGTATGCACTCCTTCGCTAGGGCGACCATTCCGATAAATCGCGAACTTCCATTGCATTACAGCAAGGGTAGCCCCTACAATAAACCTCTTGATTTATGCATAAATGTTTGTATATCAATAATTTTAAAAACTTCGCACAACCCTAATTCCCTATGCCAAAAATAGAAGTCAAGGAAGTTATTTTTTTCGCTTCCCTTAGTTGTTGGTTTGCCTCAAAAAGACCTGAAATGGCTAAAGCAAAACAGTAGAGAAAAACAGCAAAGAATTATACAAGCCTGTGATAATCAAGGCTAAACCCAACCCCAATAAGCGAGCAAAACACTATTTTGTATCACTATAGTACATTTATACTATTTCTTCTGTTAAAAATGTCTTAAGCCCCCTTGTTCTCTTCAATTGTTTACTAACTTAACGCCATAAAAAGGTTTATCAACAGGTAAAATTAACTAACATCAGCATGAGACTTCATTTTTATAGCAAGTTGCGCCTCTTGAGCGCAGCGATGATCACTTTCATGACTTTACAAAGTCAGGCACAAGTCAAACTTCTCAAAGACATTAACCCTACACCGGCAACTTCCAGCCCTGGTGCACTTACCACGTTTAACAACAAGTTATACTTTGCCGCCAGCAACGAGGTATATGGCTCTGAGCTTTGGGTAAGTGATGGTACTAAAGCAGGTACTCAAATACTTAAGGATATTTTTCCGGGTAGCTCATCCAGTAATATCAGTGAATTGGTGGTTTGGAAAAACCATCTTTACTTTTCGGCAAACGATGATACCCACGGCCAAGAACTTTGGACCAGCGATGGTACTACCGAAGGAACCAAAATGTTGAAAGATATTTACCCTGACAGTAAAAATGGCAACCCCACTCACTTGGTAGCATTCAAAGAGCAGCTTTATTTTTATGCCACTCAGGGCAAAGGTACTGAACTATGGGCAACCGATGGCACCGAGGCTAATACCAAGATGATGACCATAATAAAGTCCTCTACAGGCAATATGGACAAGCCTGTTGTGGCAAACAATTTATTGTTTTTTAAAGGAAAAGGAAATGCCTCTGCATTTGATCAGGAACTTTGGGTAAGTGATGGTACTACAGCAGGCACTCGGTTGGTTAAAGATATTAATCCTGGCAACGATGGCAGTTACCTTGACGAGTTTGTAGCCATGGGCAACAAGCTTTACTTCAGGGCAAGTGATGGCACCCACGGTATTGAGCTTTGGGTAAGTGACGGCACCGAAGCAGGCACCAAAATGGTGAAAGACATCAACACCAAAAATGACTTGTCAGGATTTCCTTCCAGTATGATTGTGTTCAACGGAAAGCTTTATTTTAACGCTAATGATTTTTACGATGGCGAAGAGCTTTGGGTAAGCGATGGCACCGAAGCAGGCACCAAGAAACTCAAAGACCTCAGTCCTTACGGTAGCTTTCCGGCTCACCTGACTATTTATCAAAATAAGTTTTACTTCAGTGCCGATAGCGACCAAGGCGAAGAACTTTGGGTAAGTGATGGCACCGAAGCAGGAACCCAACTCCTAAAAGACATCAACACTGGTGCTGCTGACAGCAAACCACGCAATTTTAAGGAATGCAGTGGCTTGCTGTATTTTGTGGCGACCCATGCTACCTATGGCGAAGAGCTCTGGGTAACCGATGGCACTACCGAAAACACCCAATTGGTACACGACATTCAAGCAGACAAACAATCAGGAAAACCTACCCTATTGACTGCCAGCAACAATCAATTATTTTTTGTGGCAGATAACGCTACCCATGGCAAAGAGCTTTGGGTAACCGAAGGTACTACTGCCCACATGGTCAAAGATATTCAACCAAGCACTAATAGTAGTTACCTACAGAAAGGGGCACTACTCAATGAAAAGTACTACTTTACTGCCGATAATGGCACCAATGGGCGAGAACTTTGGGCAACTAATGGTACACCAGCTGGTACTCAATTAGTCAAAAACATTTTTGCAAGAGCCAATCAGGGAAGTACACCAAGCGAAATAACAGTAGTAAACAACCAATTGTACTTTAGGGCAGAGTCTGCCGAAGCGGGCAAAGAACTTTGGGTAAGTGATGGCACCGAAGCTGGAACTAAGCTACTCAAAGACATTAAACCTGGTGCAAACAGTAGTTTTCCCTACAGTTTAGTGACACTAAATAACCGCTTGTATTTTTGGGCAAATACAGAACGTCCTGCCCGACTTTGGACCAGCGATGGCACCGAGGCAGGTACTCAGCTATTGACCAAAAAAGTAGCGCCAGGATACCTTTCGTTTACTCACTTTTTTACTACCTGGAACAAGCATTTTTATTTTTCGGGCAATGACGGTACCCATGGCGACGAACTTTGGGTAAGTGATGGCACCGAAGCAGGTACAAAGATGCTCAAAGATATTTATGTGGGAGCTCACGGCTCTAGCATCGAGGAGTTCAAAGCAGTAGGTAATTTATTGTTTTTTGTGGCCGAAAATGGTCCCAATGGCATCGAGCTCTGGGTAACCGATGGCACCAAAGCAGGTACCCGCCTGGTCAAAGACATTTTCCCTGGTCGTAAATCCAGTTATGTGCTTGATTTGGTGGCACACCAAGGCAAGGTTTACTTTAATGCCCTGGATGACACGCACGGGTTTGAGCTATGGGTAAGCGATGGCACCGAAACGGGCACCAAAATGGTCAAGGATATTTTTCCAGGCTTCTCCAGTGGCGTCATGGCAAAAGCAATATCAATGAATGATCAAATCTACTTCAAAGCAAATGATGGCAGCCACGGAGCCGAACTTTGGGTAAGCGATGGTACCAAAGCCGGAACCAAGCTGTTAAAAGATATTTATCCGGGTGAAACAACAAGTGACATCAAGGAGTTTTGGGTACATCAAAACCGTTTGTATTTTCAGGCAAATGACGGTACCCACGGATCAGAACTTTGGGTAAGCGATGGCACCGAAAAAGGTACTGAAATGGTAGCCGATATTTTATCAGGCATAGGCAGTAGCTCTCCTGCTGACATCGCATCACTCAACAATCAGCTGATATTTAAAGCACGAAACGGCAAGGTAGGCTATGAAGTATTTAGCTATACACCTTCTCGCCTTACGCCTTTGCCTACCCTCTCAGGCAAACCAAAGGTCATTGCCTACCCCAACCCTTCGCCAGGCATATTTTATGTACCTATGGCAGGCAAAAACGGGCAAAAAATAGAAGTGAACCTATACAGTGGCAGTGGCAAAAAACTTTGGCAAAAAGCCATTAAAATACAACAGCAACAATTAGCCATTGATATACAGCACTTACCCACAGGCAAATATTTACTCAAAATGCAAGTAGATGGGCAACTTATTAGTCAATGGATTTTGAAGGAGTAGTTTTTACACATCTCACCCCAGCAAAGCCTCTTAAGCAACCGTACTTAAGAGGCTTTGTTGTTTTTGATTGACTGTATCGTTGCCAAGTAAAAAGCAACAAAGAAGTGAAGTAGTTACCTAAGGCTAAACGACTTTCAAGAACATTGAGTAGTCACAAAAAAACACTCGGTGAAAACCTTAAAAAAACAAGATAAAAACAGCTATAAATTACAGATAAAATATTTTTTAAGTTGCTTCTAATCAACAACTTACATAGAAAAACAATCACTCAGAAACCCAACTTTAACCTGGCTATAACGTATATATAAGAGAACACTAAATAGTTATATTTATGACAAAATTTAAGAGAAACCACACTGAGTCTTCATTGATTACTTCTACCGCTTACGATCCGTTGAGCCAAGTGCTTGAAGTAGTATTTTGCAAAGGAGGTATTTACGAATATGCCGATGTGTCAGAACAGGAATTTGCCAACCTCCAAAACTCTAAATCGGTGGGAGTTTTCTTTAATGGTAACATTCGTAACAGGAAAGAAGAACATTACAAAAAAGTGCGGAATTAGCAAGGGTTATTTTCGATACATTCATCTAAAATAGTGATAACAGAACAAACACTTGTCCATTGGGCAGTGTTTGTTTTGGCTTTAGAGCAAAAAAAATCATCTCTTCATGCTTTTTCTTTTTATACTTTATATTGAATATTTAAGCGTCATTTTCTTTCAGAAACTCAATATTGTATTCTAATTGCACTCGATTTTGAACGATTTTACTAAAAACTTAGGACATTTTTTTGATTTCAGCAAATTTAGATTTTAGTTTAAAATTTGATAATTCAATACAGTATGTTGTTGAGTTACAACTAATAAACATAATTTATCAAACAATAACCTGTGGGTAAAATGGCAAAGACACTTTGGGGCATAGATATGGGCGGTACCAAGATAGAACTTGCAGTGCTCAAATCTGCCGACGATCCAGAAGTAATCATACGTAAGCGCATACCTACCGAAAGCGAGCAAGGCTATGAACACGTAATTACTCGAATTGGCAAACTGGTAAACGATGTAGCTGAGGAACTGGGGCAAAAGCCTGAGACAATAGGCATGGGTACACCCGGTATTATAGATCCTGAGTCGCAAACATTAAAAAACAGCAACACGGTAAGCCTCAATGGTAAACCTTTTGCCAAAGACCTGGAACAAACCCTACAAATACCTATGGTAATGGCCAATGATGCCAACTGTTTTGCTATAGCCGAAGCCAACATGGGAGCAGTACAACAACACCTGCCTGATGCCAATACTGTTTTTGGGGTAATTATGGGCACAGGAGTAGGTGGTGGCATTGTAGTCAATCGCCAGGTGCTGACCGGGCGACACGGCATTGCTGGAGAATGGGGGCATAATTTTCTGGATGAATCGGGCGGCAAATGTTACTGTGGTCGTGTAGGCTGCGTAGAAACAATGATTTCAGGTCCTGCCTCTGAGCGTTATTATGCTAAGGTAGCCGGGCAAAAAAAGCCGATGGTAGATATTGTACAAGCGCACAAAGAAGGTACAGATCAATACGCTACTGAAACAATTCAACGTTTGACCCATTTTTTTGGTAAAGCCATTGCCAATGTGATCAATATATTAGATCCTGACGCGATAGTACTGGGGGGTGGCTTGGGCAATATAGAGGCACTTTACAGCGAAGGGGTAGAGGCAGTCAAACCTTACCTTTTTAATCATAGACTAGACACGCTTTTCTTAAAGCCTGCCCTGGGCGATAGTGCCGGAGTATTTGGAGCAGCCATGCTTACGGTAAAATAACACACTCTACACAACATCGGGCTGCCAAAGCCCGGTTTTCCTTTGTTAAGGCATTGTTTTTTAAGCACCGAGGCAGAATTAAACATACCTAATGAGTAGGTGTAACAGCCATATTATGAATGAGTGACCCTTACTTGTAGATTATGGCTAATTACTTGCTGCTACTTATACTTAATATTGCCCCGCTAATATTGGTATAAATACCACACTACCACACAGCTAAAAACATTCATTACCTTGCGTTTCAAACACCCAACTCACCCAATAAAATGGGGTGCTTTTTAGGCCAGTAATTTAACTCGTTAAACTTCTACTGCACAAGGATTCCCCACCACAAACAAAAATACCTTAAAACAACAAATCGGTCTTTGGTGGTCATTGTTTTTTTGTCATAGAAACAAAATGTGCCTTTTGGTGAAAAATTTGAGGGAAAATATGCACCAAGAGTTTGAAAAACAGGTAAAAAAAATTTTTTTAGGTAAAAATGCTTGTTAATCAAGCCATAACACTTATTTTTAGTAAAATATTTCGTGTAAGTTATCGTCCAAACATACGGGAATTACAATCTGTAATAACCTCCATATGGGTTTGCCCGTAGTAAAATATAACTCAACATGATAATTTTCGAAGTTGCATATTATTTTGTAATATTACACTAAGAAATCAAATTGTAAACTTATTTTATAAACTTAAAACCGCACGTATATATGGGGATTTTTGGTAGAATATCCGATATTTTCAAAGCCAATGTAAACGATGCCCTCGATAAAGCAGAAGATCCTTCAAAGATGATCAAGCTGATGGTAGTAGAGATGCAAGAATCTATTGCTAAAGCAACCTCTGCGCTGGCTACGGCAATGGCACAAGAAAAGAAAATGGAGCGTTCTTATAAACAACACGCAACTGCTGCTCAAAACTGGGAGCAAAAAGCAATGCAAGCTTTGAGTGCTGGTAACGAAGACCTTGCACGTAAAGCACTTGCCAAAAAAGCAGATGCTGAAGGACAAGCCAACCAATACAAAGGAATGTATGACCAGGCAACTACAACAACAAGCAAGCTGAAAGGTCAGGTAGATACCCTAAAGGCAAAATTGAATGAGGCTAAAATGAAAGAAAGTACTTTGTTGGCAAGACAAGAAGCTGCGGATGCTCAAAAGAAAATTGCCAAGCAAGTAGGTAGCTTCGATGCAAGCAGCACTTTCTCTAAATTTGACAAGTTTGAAGAAAAAATCTTAAAAGCAGAAGCAGAAGCAGAAGCTTTCACTGAGCTTTCTGGCGACGGTTCTGCCTCATTGAACGATGAGTTTAAACAATTAGAACAAAGCTCTGCTGTAGACGACGATTTGGCAAAACTAAGAGCCAAGTTGAACCAAGGCGGAGTTTAATTTAGCGGGATTCTACTGTAATACTCCAAAAACCCTTACACTTCATAAAGTGTAAGGGTTTTTTGTACCCCAAAGCTATTGCAGCTCTATGGCAAGTACCAAAATATCGTCGCGTTGCTCGGTGCCTGCCTTGTATTTTTCTACCAACCCATTCAATAGTGTATATTGCTCATCTATGCTTTTGTCAACACACTGGTCGATAAAAGATTTGAGGCGTTTTGTACCAAAGCTTTTGCGGCTTTTGGCGCCCATAGCCATATCAGTAAGCCCGTCAGTGGTCAGGTATACTCTATCTCCCTGGTCTAACACTACTTTTTGTAGAGAAAAACTTCGATGCTCTTCTTTTTGCGTTCCTCCAATCGACTTTCTATCACCTGCCACTACTATCAGCTCACGTTGGTGCAAACAAAACAAGTCGCGTTTTGCTCCTGCAAACAACACCTCAGTTTTTCCTCCTTCTAACTTTTCCAAGCGACAAAGGCATATATCCATCCCATCATTATTACCAGAATGTGCCTGTTTTAAATCAGCACGAATGGTTTGATGTAAAGTTTCTAAGATTTGTGAGGGAGCATACACTGCTTTTTCATTTACAATCTCGTTAAGCAAAGTATTGCCAATCATACTCATAAAAGCTCCTGGCACTCCGTGTCCGGTACAGTCTACTACCGCCAGAAAGGTATATTGTTTTTTGGTTTGGTATACAAAGCGGGCAATGGCAGTATTGGACGGCTGTTCAAGGGTAACTTGACTACACCAGTAAAAATCGCCTGAGACAATGTCTTTGGGTCTAAATAACACAAAATAGTCTTTAAAAAACTGTTGAAGCGCTTGTTCGGTGGGCAAAATAGCATCCTGAATATTACGGGCATACTCTATACTTTTGGTAATTTGTTGGTTTTGAAGCTTCAATACTCTTTCTTTCTCTTTAAGACGTCTGCCTGCTTTTTCCAAAATAGATTTATTGGTTTGCAAGCGTTTTTCTTTGACCCTTATAATTTTGTCTTTTTCGTGAATAGCTTCTTGCTGCTGGTGAATGGTTTGTTGTTGCGTGTGTACCTGTTGTTGCAAATCGCTGTTTTGCTGACTATAAAGCAAGCGCTCCTGTACCTGTTGCTGCTTAAACAATGCGCCCGAAAAAAACATCAATACCAGCATAAGGGGTATTTCATAGTAATGCACTTGGGCAATCATATTAACAATAAAAATACTGACCCAAATTAAAAAGCCCAAGGCAAAAAGTGTATACGCTGTTTTTTTTCCTGACAAAAATTTCCACAGATGCAACCCTATCAGTAAAGTAGCCCCGGTAATAAATACTATAGAAATATACTGAGAGTAAAAATCAAGAAAATGGGCGGAGGCTGCTAGTATATAGGTAGCTATGGATGCCCAAAACATGTAATCATGCCATCGTTTGGTAGTTGCAGGCTTTAGAAAATGTAACCCAAACAACAAAAAAATGGGCACTACCAACATTGTAAATAACCCCAGGTCGTGCGCGTATGCCCTGGGGTTATAAAATAAATGAATAAGTTCGTTGGGTTGACCAAGACTCACTGCAATTGCTGCTGCAAACCCAACAAGCTTCAAGTGCAACCTCTGAGACAAGTTCGCCAGGAAAGACATTAGATGATAGGCTGCCAATAACAATGGAAAGGCTATATAACTGCTTTTTTCTAAAGGAGCATAAGACATTGCCATCACAGGCTGAAACCCGGCAACGCCGATTAATACAAAAATGAGGGTATATACTTTAAGTTTTTTATATAAAAAAATAATGCTCCACATATTATCAAATCACAACCTTCAGGCAATCACTATTATGTACTAAAAGACGAATAAGTAATATTGACATCAAAAATGAAAGAATCCAAGTATTTTTGCTTTTTTGTGATGAAGACCAAAGCACCCAGTATACCAAACAATTACAACCACATGGTTTTACCAATGAATAATTACTGGCGGTTGGTGCTGTACTCAAAGTTATAAGACTATAATTTATTACGATGTTAGAAGTTAAAAATATAAGCAAGTCTTACCAAAATAAAATAATCTTAGACAAGATAAGTTTTCAACTTACTCAAAATAAGATCTTAAGCATTTTAGGCAAATCAGGGAGCGGCAAAACTACTTTATTAAAAGTACTTGCCGGGCTAGAAACCCCTGATCAGGGGCAGGTACTGGTTGATAATCAAATAATGAACAAAGTACCAGCACACCAACGAAAAATAGTATACTTATACCAGGAAAGTCTGCTTTTTCCGCATTTGAATGTGTTCGACAATGTAGCTTTTGGCTTAAGACTGCAAAAACACAGGGGCAAATCTCAAAAAGAAGCCATTCAACAAAAAACAGAGGGATTACTAGAGGCACTAGGGCTTGCCAATGAAGCGCATAAAATGCCTTATGAAATATCGGGTGGGCAAAAACAAAGAGTATCGTTTGGGCGTGCCTTGATCATCAAACCTCGATTGCTATTACTCGATGAGCCTTTTGGCAACCTGGACCCTGATACCCGCCAACAAATGCAGCAATTATTAAAGTCTATGATTGCCCAATATCAAATCACAGGGCTATTCGTCACCCATGACATCAAAGAAGCCTTATTAATGGGCAACCAAGTAGCTTTGATGCAGCAGGGTTGCTTACACACCTTTAGCTCTATGGAGGAGTTTATAGCCAACAAACAAACTGGGGCTCAGGCTGAGATGGAGTTCTGGAAAAACTTGCAAGGATAACGTTTCATAATTGTCTATTGTAATTCCTGTTTTGTCGGTGATGCTTCACAAAATAGCAACGCCCCCAAATTAAGTACAGAGGCCAGGACTATGAAGCAACCTTGAAACCTGTCTAGCCTAAGTGAAAATGAAGTTGGTCAAATAATTACTTTCAATATACTTATTTCAGAGTTTTCACGAATTACTTGTTTTGCCTGGCATTCAACAAAATAAAAAACATTCGATCAGGGTCATCAGGGTTGAGGCGTAGCTGGCCGGTAAGGGTGATTTTTTTACTGGTAAATTTTATCGGTTTTTGGGTATTTACTTCTATAATAGACTCAGGACCAGCTCCTCCACAAAAAAAACAAACTTTGATAGGGTAATAGGATAGCATAAAGTATTGATGCTCCTTGGCTTCATCCAGCGGATACATGTACCCACTGATAGTCACTGTTTTACGATCAAGTGCCTTATGTTTGGCTTCAAATTTGGGTATATACTTATTGTCTTTAAAATGGTATTTTACCTTTAATAAAATTTTCCATATATCATTATTGAAGCCTGTTACACTAATAAATGATGTAAACAACACCAACGATAATAACGTAATAAATGAAGTTTTAAGGTGCATAAAAATATTTTGTTTTAAATAGTGAAATAGCTTTATAACTTTAAACAAAGGCGAATCTTAAAGGTATGATATACTATTTTTTTGCATTTTTTGTTATTTTTATAGGTAAAACTCCTATCGTTTTACAAGGTTGTTTACCTATACAAATGAGAGTTTAATCGAAAAAAACGAACATATTTAATATAATGACTGTTTTTAATTTATGAAGTTTTAGTGATCAAATCTAAACAATTAACCCTTCGAACAGCAAGTAACACATTGATTAGTTTTCCCAAAGTAAGAACATTTACAACAATTTGAAGCCTGTAATGAACAACAAAATATTGAAAAACAAAGATATAGTTATATTTCTTGTTGTCATGCTATTTTCCTGTACTACTGCCTGGAGTCAAAAGGGTCCTGGTGGAGTAAGCACAGAGTCAGGAGGAGATAGCGACAACAAGGTTTGGCTTAAGGCAGATGGCATTATCAACGGTTCATCTACCCCAACCGACAATACACTAGTACAAACCTGGCAAGACGAATCGCTCAGCGTGATTGCCAACAACCCCTACCAAAACAACGCCGGGCAACGCCCTCTACTACGGACTTTGGCTGGGCAAGGTATCAACAACCGCCCGGTAATTAAGTTTAACGGGCTCAATCAACGCTTATTGTTCAATACCTCAAACGACATTAATGGCAATGGTCCTTATGACGAACGAACCACTTATATAGTTTTTCGTACAGGAAGCAATGTCAATACCCGCCAAATGATTTATGAGCAAGGAGGTAATGTTCGAGGGTTGAACATTTACATCGAGAATGGCAACCTTATCATGGGGGTTTACAATCAAGTAACATCTGATGGTCCTTATGATGGGTGGCAATACCAATACATTTCCACATCAGTATCTGCCAATACTCCTTATATTATTACCCACGTATACGATGCTACCAATGCGGGACCTGACCCAAACGACCCTACTACTTACACTGGAACAATTACTGGGTATTTAAATGGGGTACAGTTTGGTACTACTTCAGGGCTGGGGCTGTTATACACTCACCCCGACACCCCAGGTATGGGGGCAGTAAATGGACAAACTGTACTGACTAATAACCTCGCTGACACCACCCCAGCTTACCTAAATGGCGACATTGCTGAAATGATTCAGTATGAGCGGGTGTTGAATGATGCTGAACGAACAATTGTAGAAAACTACTTGGGAGCCAAGTATATAGCCAACCCTATAGGCGATGATAAATATGAGTATCAGTTGCGCTATGGCTACAATGTAATAGGCGTAGGACGCGAAACTGCTGGCAACGAACACACCACCAGTCAGGGACAAAATATATTTGAAATAAAAGTAAATAGTGCCAATCTGGCCGATGGTGACTATTTATTTGTTGGGCATAACGACCAAGCAATTACAGCCTGGACAGCCAGTGGAGCACCCAATGCCGGAGTAAACTCAAGGGTATTGGAAAGAAGCTGGAGGTTTGACCATACCAATGACGTGGGTAGTACTGACATTACCGTAGATGCAAGCCTATTGCCTGCATTGACCGCCGGATATACAAAATATGTACTATTGCTTGACAAAAGTGGCGGGGTGATTCCCAACTACCAAAGTTCGTCTACTGAAGTAGTCGAATTGGTCAATACCTCAGGCACACTGTATCAGGCCACCGGACTCACTATTCCTAAAGGTACTTTTGCCACTATAGGTGAGGTGATTCCTACTGTAGAGTTTGTAGAAGCTGAATCATATAAGTTTGAAACCAACACTCCTTCAAATAGTGTCACTGCACAGCTGAACTATACACCAGCCTCCCCTGTTACTATCAACTATCAGGTAACAGGTGGTACTGCTACCAATGGTGGGGTTGACTATACACTGGCTACTTCAGGTACTATTACTTTTGCTGCTGGGCAGCATACAAACAGTGTGACCTTGGTAACCAACGATGACGCTATTTCAGAAAGCACAGAAACAGTATTATTGAGTATTCCTTCGGTAGTAACTGCCGGAATAACTATTGGTGCACAAAACACGCATACCTTTAATATTTACGACAACGATGCCCCTCCTAAGTTTAATTTTGCTACCAGCACCTCGGTTTTTGCTGAAGATGCCGGAACAGTGTCTGTGCGTATTTCACGTACTGGCTCTACTTCAGGGGCGGCGTCTGTTGACTACCGCTTGAGGGCTTCGGGAGGGGCAGGAACATCTACCGAAGGTATTGACTATACTTTTACTGCAGGTACGGCTAACTTTGCCGATGGAGTAGCCTTTGTCGATATTGCAGTCAACCTGCTCACTGATGGTACAGATGAAGATGATGAGACACTTATTTTAGAGCTGCATAACCCCAGCGTAGGAACTAACCTACAAACGCCCATAGAACATACCATCACTATTACAGATATTGACCCTACGCCCATCGCATCGTTTGAACTAAGCACTCAAACCAATGATGAGAGTGTGTCTCTACCAGTAATTAATGTGAATTTATCGGTGCCTTCGGCCAAAGTAGTGACAGTTGATTACCAGATAGATATGGCTTCAAGTACCGCCACATCTTCATTAGATTATTCGCTTGCTACCACCGGAACCATCACATTTTTGCCGGGTGAAACTACTGCTTCGCTTGCTATTACAGCTTTTATTGTAGATGATAGTGAGGTAGAGCCTAACGAAACTATCGTGATGGAGTTACAAAACCCGGCAAATTCTACTATAGACGCTGCCAGAGATCAACATATTTATATTATAGAAGAAAATGACCCCTTTGGGTATTTGGCTGCTGCGGGGGTAGGAGAGCGAAGCTTTAACGTGTTTTGGCTACAAGCCGATAAACTTGTTGGGTATACCGATACTTTTACAGATAGCTCGCCCAACAATAACCCGGCAACTCAGACAAACGCTGCCAACCAACCTACGCTCCAAAGCAATGTGATTAATTCGATGCCTGCCCTACAGTTTGATGGTGACGACTATATGACATTTGACAATGACGAATCTATCAATGCCCCTTCGGGTTCTCCTAATTACCACGAACGAAAGATCATATTTTTGGTGATACGTACTGGATCGAATGTTGTTAATCGCCAAACTATTTTTGAACAAGGTGGGGGCACTCGTGGATTAAGTTTTTATATAGATAATAACGAACTTTATTTTCACGGCTGGAACAATGCCAATGATGATGGAGGATTGACTACTCCCTGGGGGGCAGACGGGGGCGGTGCACCTGCCAAATTCGTAAAAGGAGGCATTACTGCCAATACCAATTACATTGTAGCTTTGTTTTATGACCACCTTAACGATAAAATGGAAGGTTTTATTAATGGAACCAGCATTGGCTCTACTACAGGGGTTGGCCGTCTATTTTCTCATAGTGCGGCCTCTTTAGGAGGGATTGATGGTGGTACTCGTTACCACGACAACGCTGCACCAGGAGGTCGTGATGAATTTACTGGGCACATTGCCGAGGTAATCTACTACAACGACCAGGCACTCAACGAAGCACGCCGCCGCATTATTGAAAACTACCTTTCGGCAAAATATAGCATTGCAATTACTAATCAATATTATACTTTTTCGGGTACACACAACGGAGATGTAATAGGTATAGGTCAAACCAGTTTTGACAGCAACCACGCCGACTCACAAGGTGAGGGGGTACTACGTGTTCGTCAGCCTTCGTCGCTCAATAATGGTGACTTTGTAATGGTGGGACACAATAACCTGGCAATGAACGAAGCAGACGGAATGGATATTCCTTCGACAGCGTTTAGCCGCCTGAAACGTACCTGGAAGGTAGGAGCAGCTGGTAGCGTGGGAACAGTTACGCTGGATTTTGACATGAGTAATAATCAAATAAGTAATGCTGATGACGTGATTTTGTTAAAAGATAGTAACAGTGATGGTAGTTTTAGCGACGAAAATATAATGACTGGATTTGTAGCTGCAGCTTATGATGGTTCTACTAAAATACTCACTTTTGAAAATGTAAGCTTAAACAATGGTGACGAGTTTACTGTGGTTTCTTTACGTTCAACCTCTCCCCTACCCGTAAGCCTGGTGTCGTTTACCGCCAAAACCACCCACCAACAAAAAGTAGGGCTACAGTGGACTACTATTCAAGAGAAAGACAATGACTATTTTGCTATAGAGCGCTCTATCGATGGAATTACTTTTGAGGAAATAGGGCGAGTAAAGGGGCTTGGAAACTCTACCACTCCTTACCACTACCAATGGATAGACCAAGCTCCCAAAACAGGGCTAAACTATTACCGCCTCAAGCAAGTAGATTTTGACGGTACCAGTACTTATTCGCAGTGGGCGTCAGCATTGGTAGCGCAAAGCAAGCAACCACAGGTACGACTGTTCCCTAACCCTACGGCAAACTGGGCTTTTGTTACTTTACCTTCTGACAATACCCTACTTGATGCTAAAGCAGCAGATGCTCAAGGAAAAGTAATCGCTGCTCAGTTAAAAATTGTCCGCCAAAACAATGGTAACTATGGCATTGATCTGCAAACCTTGCCTCAAGGTATATACATCATTACTTTGCGTGCCAGTGCACAGGTATACACTTTGAGGATACTGAAAATATAAGCGCAATTATTTTTCTGTCATATTTCAGAAAGGTTAGGCAGCTATTTTAACCCGCTTTCTAACCTTTCCTTTTGTTTGAGTGTTCTATTACCAATACTCCGCAGTGATTTTAGTCAAAGTTGTTTGCTGTTTAACTTTGTTGAGCTCGCCAGAGGCTCGGTTATCAGTCATTGATGAATTTAAAAACTATTTAATTGGGTGTTTAGGCATAAAACCGAAACACTTTTAAAAATAAAGTGAGTACGCAATCTTAATATAAAATACTGGTTTACAGCATTTAACAAGGTGAACATTTACTCGAATCAGCTATGGACTATCGACTAAATACTATGGACTATTGATTACCACTTATTCGCTTTAATGATGAGCATCTTTGCCATATTTTTTCAATGCCTGTGCACTGTTAGCTTAGGTACTTGTAGCAGTCCCTTGCCTATGTTTTTGCCAGCAAGTGGGTCTATATTGCTTACATCATAAGGCTTGCCGTAAGCAGGGTTAAGGTTAAACATAATAATATCAAAAGTATACGCCTTGTCGCTCAGGGCTTTGTACCAATGTACATTGTCTTTTTGGTCAGAGATAGAGGTAGCTACCCCAGCCTTACTTATTTGATGAATACTGGGTTTAATAATCATTTCACGGATATTCTCCTGTATCTTGTCATAATGCTTCACTTCAAAACTTCCCTTCAGAATTAAGTGTGCCGAACTCATGTTGTTGTGCCCATGTGGAATGATTGCCCTGCCTTTGGTCATACCAAATACTTTTTTGGTAAACACTGTATGAGTAGGTACTCCCGCTAGTCTTGGAAAACGCACCCTGCCCGTAGTAACCCCCAAGTCGGGGTATTTCATCTGACGCGCCAAGCGTTCAAAATCAATCCATTTTAATAAATCTTCCAAGCTAATTTTCTGCAACAACTCTTCTACCTTTTGTTGCCACAATACCTGCGAAAGTTGCCTTGTTTTCAGGTCACGACAAATGCTGTTCAATTCTTTTACCCAATGTAAAGTAATGGGTTTTATTTTTGCCCAAACAGATCTTGGGTAATGAAAGTATCGAGAAAGACAAAGCTCACCAAGCCTTTCGAAAACTTTTGGTTAAATGTTCTTCGGTTCATAGTCTTACAAATAGTAAAGGAGATCAAACAAAAGCTTATATTTGCGGTTCACCTGTTTAAAACAAAGATACACTTTATGCAAGAAACGTTGGATCAATTGTCGTTAAATAAATGGGCAGAGGTAGTAACTGTTGTGCCTGACAAGCTGACCCCTATCTTGACTGATATGGGCTTGTACCCTGGCAAAAAAGTAAAGATATTGTTCAAGGCTCCTTTGGGCGATCCCATAGCCATTGATGTAGAAGGTTATACCCTGTCGCTTAGACTCAAAGAAGCCGCCCTTGTGCAGGTAAAACCCTGTTAACTCAACAAAGGATGCCCCCTTATGGTGAGCATCCTTTGCTGTACTAGCTGATCGTTGGTGAACTATTACTTGCCCACCATTGCTTTTACTGTTTCCATAGTTACCTCGTCAAACTTCAACACTTTTGCACCTTTGTGCTCTTTCTTAAAGTCATCGGCTGCCGCTTTGTCCTTCAAAGGCACCAAATCGTGCCCCATAGGACCTAATATATCACTTCCGGTTACATAATAAGCTGTTTTACCATCTATTGGCTTAGTATTATAATATTCTACTACTTTTATTGCTTGAATTTCTTTAGGCGCTTTTGCTTTATCCAAAGTACTTATAAACATACAACGAGGTGAACAATACCAAATATCTCCTGCTTTGGCAGTTACTTTTACTTTCCATTTAGGAAATTCAGCCGAAGGCATTCCACAATGAAGACAATCGGCAGCTGCTTTGCCTTTGCTATGATTGTGGGTAGTACCATCTTTGTGCTTATGGGACTCATCGCCTTTGGCGTGGCTATGTTCTGTACCCTCTTCGTGCTTGTGCTTACCCTCTTTTTTGTCTAATTCTCCACCACAAGCTACTAAAAATAAGGCAGTTATAACATATAAAAAATATTTTTTCATTCGTTTTTTGTTTTAGTTTATTTGAATGGCAGCAAAATTAATGGATTTTATTTGATTAGCTAAAAATTTGCCGCAGATACCCACACCTTACCTTTTCTCTACCAAACTGAGCAACTGCCGATACCAAGTTTCATTGATACTAAAAGTGGCTTCTAATACAGTTTGTTTAAAATTAGCTGAAAAAACTAAGCCTCTGAACTTTATTCGTATAATCTCGAAAACCACTCAATACTACACTCATCCATACTGCTTAAAAAAGGTCAGTTTGAGTGATGCTTCTGCCCCCATGCGTTTCTTAAAGTTGATCAGGCCATGATTGGGCAGGCTAAACTCTGTAGAAATACCTAAATCAAATAATTTGTAACCCTGTTGTTGCCCATAGGCATACATGCTCGCCAACAAAGCCACCATAGGACTCGCGGACAAATACCCGGCATCGTCGGCTGGCAAAAAATAATATAAAACATCAGCATTCACCCTCACTCCAGTAGCCAAAGCAATTACCCGCTGTTGGTGGCACAAGGTAAATAAGGTGAAGTTTTGCGGAAACTGAACGTATAAATGCTGAAATGCTTCTAAAGATAATGATATCGGAAACCCTTTGCGTTGCCTGCACTGGCTAATAAAACGATGCACAAAGTCAAAATCAGGGGTAGTCCATACCTCAAATTTGTACCCTAATGTCTCACACTTACGCAAGCGACGCTTTTCTGAAAGGTGCATACGGTTGCTTAGTGGGGTAGCATTTATATTGATATGGTAGTTTAAGTTATGCTCAATAATACGAAACCCCTGCTGTAGCCAAAGATATTGCAACACTTGGGCGTTTTCGGGATGGTAACAGTGGGCATAAAGTTTAATCTGTATTGAGTCAACAGCCTTTTTCTGTAAATACCCCTCTACAGTTTGCCAAAAAAACTGTAACACCTCCAGCCTAAGTTCAGGGGCAAACTCTATTCCGCCAAAAGGAGCCTGTCCAGGGCTATAACCTGCTTTATGCTGTACAAACAAATGAAAAGTAGCCTCTAGGCATTGTTTTTTGGTATGCAACAAAAAAAACGATATTTGCTCCCCTTTTTGCTGTTGGTTCAAGTGTGGCACAGTATTATACAAGTAAGTCGGGTAGTGGTGTTGATACTGTGAGGTATGTACAGGGTTGATCAATACTTCATAATTTTTCATAAATACGTCATTATAGCTAAACATTGAGGCAGTTGAAAGGTTTTTAACAAGAGCGTTCATAAGCACATGTTTCAAGTTTACTCTTTGGGCGTAAAACGGGACTTCGAATGTTGAACTTCGTGACGAAAATGCTTATTTAATGGGGCTAAACTCCATTTTTCGTGACTGATTCAAATCTCAATTTTATCTGTTTCCACTCGAAACAAAAACTTTAACCCATACTCTAAACAATACAAAATACTCCACACTATTGATTATACACGCAAAATAAGGTATGCAAACCCTTCATTAAAATTAATCCTCTGGCATTAGGCATTATTCTTTAACTTTGCCCGCTTAATTTATTTTTAATATGATCAGTCTACTACTTGGCATTTTGTTTTCTGTGATGCTTTTCATCGCATTTCGTTCTTTCAAAACACTCAAAATTAACACACTACAAGCCGTAGTTATCAACTATTACGTTTGTGTGATTACAGGGTGGTTTGCCTTTGGAGAATCGTCGCAGCTTTCGCTGATCTCTTTGAGCAATCCCTGGTTTATTTACGCGCTTATATTAGGGGTAGCATTTATGCTGGTGTTTTACCTCATTGCCATTACCACCCAAATAGTAAGTGTAACTGCAGGTTCATTGGCCACCAAGATTTCATTGGTTATACCAGTGATGGCAAGCTTATTCATCTTTCAAACCCAACAAAAAACATTTAACTGGATCAACTACTCAGGCATTGCGCTTGCCTTGGTAGCCATAGTGCTGAGTACCCTCAAAAAAGAAAAAAAAGATGTGCAAATACACTCACGTAGCACCCGAAATTTTTTATTAACCCTGGCTGTATTTGTTTGTGCCGGACTGATAGACACCACCCTCAACTACCTTAACTTGCACTACATCAAACCTGCATCCAGTGCTTTTTTCCTGGTAATATTGTTTGGTACTGCGGGCATAGCAGGCAGTATAATCGCGGGCTACCGAATAGCCACTGGCAAAGACCGTCTCCAGAACCGTAACCTGGTGGGGGGCTTGTACCTGGGTATTCCTAACTTTTTTTCGGTGTATTTTTTACTCGATGCTCTCTCTGCTTTTGGCAACGATGGCGCCTTTTTGTTTCCTGTATTTAACATAGGTATCATCGTATGCTCTTCTGTTGCTGCCATCATTATATTCAAAGAGCGCCTGTCACGCCTCAACCAATTGGGCATAGTACTGGCAGTACTGGCCATATTTTTTATTGCCTATCAAGAGGTATTGCAATATCTGACAACCTCAAGTAACTGATTTTTACGCAACCATACCAACATTTAAGCACACGATATACCAAATCTTTATACCTTTGCCTATCATAAGATGGTTCAAATATGATCAAAAAACTTTTTTTTATTCTCTTATTGTTATTAGGGGCTGGCTCAGTTCAGGCGCAAAACCTTCTCGCTGATAAAGCCCAACAACAAACCATGCTTAAGGCACTTCAACGGATTTATAACTGGGAATTTGCTCAAGCAAACCAAACCATAGCAAGCCTACCCTCAAGCTACAGCAATCACCCCTCCTATTACTTGCTCAAAGCGTTGGTGCTTCACTGGCAATACCTGCCCCTGGAAAAAAATCACCCACAGTTTGTCACATACGAAAAGCTGCTCAACCACTGTGCTAAATTGTCTGAGGCACGCCTCAAAGCCAACAAAAAAGATGTGGAGGGTGTTTTTTTCAAACTAATGGCGTATGGGCTTAAGGCACTTGCCGAGGTAGAAACGGGTTCGTTGCGTAGTGCTGTAAGTCACGGACGGCGGGCGTATCGAGCCATAAAACAAGGGTTTAAAAAAACCGATGACTTCAGTGAATTCCATTTCTCTACTGGCCTGTATAGGTATTACGCCAAGCAATTCCCCCAAAGTCGTCCTATTATCAAACCCTTTATGGTGTTTTTTCCTTCGGGCGATAAAAACAAAGGATTGGCACATTTGCGCACCGCTACGCAAAAAGCCTTGTTTACCCGCCAGGAATCCTGGGTTTTTCTGGGCGATATTTATCTTAAATATGAAGCTAATATTTACCAGGCATCGCTTGCTTTTGCTCACCTGACAAACACCTTCCCTAAAAACCCATTTTTTGCCCTTAAATACGCCGAATGTTTGGTACACTTGGAACGCTACTACGAAGCCCAAAACTATTTTGCCAGATTTAAATTACAATCTTTGCCGATTTACCAGGTGGGCAGTCTTACCCTAGAGGGGATGATCGCCGAAAAGCTACAAAAAAATGATAAGCAAGCACAAATGCTTTACCAACAAGCTATTCACATCAAAGGATTTGACCAACGCTACAGCCGTGACTATAGAGCACTGGCAAAAGCAGGGCTGGCACGTATTGCTGCCAAAAAAACAGACAAAAAAAGCCAAAAAATGGCTAAAGAACTGTATAAACAAGCCCGCAAGCATACCGAGTACGAATGGCTAAAAAAAGTGATTAAAAAAGCATTGAAGGCACTTTAGGTTGTTTGAGTGCTGGGTGATGCCTGATACTCATTCCTTGTTACGGTTCAACATAAAAGAAAAATAATGAAAGATACTTACCAAATGATTACGGCTCCATCGGAGGGATTTTTTAAAGATCGAGGAAGCAAGTTTTTTGCGTTTGCCTATCCAGTACACACCGAAGAGGAAATAAAATCTTGCCAGGATGAGCTAAGAAAAAAGTACTACGATGCCCGTCACCATTGCTATGCTTTTGTGTTGGGTGCCCACCAACAGGCATTTCGCGCCAGCGACGATGGAGAACCTAAACACTCGGCGGGCGACCCTATTTTAGGGCAAATACGCTCGTTTGACCTCACCAATGTTTTGGTGGTAGTTGTGCGCTATTTTGGCGGAACCAAACTAGGCGTAAGCGGATTGATCAACGCCTATAAAACTGCCGCAGCTGAAGCACTGGAAGCCGCCAAAGTGGAAGAGAAATTAATGACACAAAATATCAGCATTCAGTTTGAGTATGACCAAATGAACCTGGTCATGAAAATGATTAAAGACTATGCACTAGAGATTGTGACACAAGAGCAAGCCATGAACTGTACAATGACCCTTGCCATTCGTAATAAATTGTTTGAAGAGGTGGCTACCACATTTGGCAAAATGCATCCGCTTAAGGTATTAGAAGGTGGCGTAGAGTAAGGTATTCCCTTGTTTTTTTACTGACGATAAATCGTGTACAGGTTACAAAATTATACCCTCAAAAATATTTTTTTAACATTTTTCAAATTCAATAAAGTATTGAAAATCAAATCATTACAAGCAAACAACTTCTAAATAAAGCGTTTTTTTTATTTTTTGTATAAAAATTTAACATCTGTTCTTGCATTTAAATAAACAACCTCTTACCTTTGCAGAGCATTTGACAAAAATGCCCGATGGTGTAACTGGCAACACGTCTGATTTTGGTTCAGAAGAGTCTAGGTTCGAGCCCTAGTCGGGCAACAAAACATAAATTTTTCAAATGCAACTTGCCCGATGGTGTAACTGGCAACACGTCTGATTTTGGTTCAGAAGAGTCTAGGTTCGAGCCCTAGTCGGGCAACAGAAAGCCACTCAAATTCTTAGATTTGGGTGGCTTTTTTTATTCCTCCTGCTCTCAAATAAAGCTATAAAATCACCCCATTTACAAAATACATACTCTAGAAAATCCGCTCACAAAAAAAAACACTTTATTCTCTACATAGAGTTTGACACTTTGCTAAAAACATAAACCCTGTTGATGGGTTAATTAGTGCACTGGGAACTAAATTCCTGCTACATTATTCGGAGTCTTTAGCTCGCTGACTTTACTTAAAAAAATTTGCGTAGCTCCGGTTCCGATATGCATCGGAATTGTAAACTAACTCTGCGCGATTTTTGAAGTGCGTCAGAAAACAAAACTCATCCCAAATAAGAGGGCATTTACTTAATGTTTAAGGTACTAGCACAACAACACAACCTGTTCATTTGGTAAAATTTTGTTACTTTTTTTGTTTATATGTTTTTACTTTTAATGTAACTACATATATTTGTATCGTATTTAAAACGAAACCAAATTTAAAAACCTCATAAAAATGAATACTTCAAGATTTTTAACATTCGCATTGGTACTTTCTGTTGCCTTCTTGTTTGTAAGATGCAGCGAATCGCCTAAGAGTGATAAAGCAAAAACCGGAGACGCCAAAAAAGTAGACACAACAGCAGTGACTAACGCTACTACTATGAATGTAGACCAGGCAAGCAGTAAAGTTACCTGGGTGGGCACCAAACTGGTAGATAAGCACAATGGAGCTTTTGGCCTCAAAAGTGGCTCAGTTGCCATAAAAGAGGGAAAGTTAACAGGAGGAAGCTTTATTATTGATATTAAAAGCCTGAAAGTATTAGATATTCCCGCTGATGAAGAGGGCAACGGTAAACTGGTGACACACTTGCTAAGCAAAGACTTTTTTGCGGCAGACAAATTTCCTGAGAGTACATTTGAAATAGTATCAGTAGAAGACTACAAGGAAGAAAATAACAAAGACCGGGAAAATTTAGACAAGAAGTACACACTAGCAAACCCTACGCACATGATTACTGGCAACCTTGAGCTTAAAGGAGTAAAGAAAAGCATTACTTTTCCGGCTAAAGTTGCTATAGATGGTGACAAAGTAACTGCTGAAGCCAAGTTTAATATTAACCGTAAAGATTGGGGAATGAACTATCACGCTGATGAGTCGTTGAAAGATAAGTTTATCCGCCCTACTGTACATATAGGCTTCAATGTATCAGCTAAGAAATAATGTATAATCACTCATAGTTTTATTTTTTTAGTAAAAAGCCTCAATAAATAATTGAGGCTTTTTTTATATGATTACGAACGATTTACCCACTCTTTGCTTGCTACAATATAGTAGCCATGGTATACTTCTTCGTCTTGTTGTTTGCTCAGTCCTTTGTACAATGTTTTACGGTTGCCATACTTAGGGTTAATGTCACCGTGGTTGAGTTCTAACTCTGGCATTTCTCTGCTTACTTGCTGCCCTTGAAACTCTATGCCCAGATTGGTCACTGCAATGCCAGTAAAGTTTTCGGCGGTTGCTTTGGCTAACCACGCAATCAATAACGATTTTTCGAGATTTTCTACGTCGCACTCTGCTGACGACACATTGCACACTAAAAAGCCCTCTACCGCTTGTTTCAGTCGATTATTTTTTTCTGTTTTTATTTCAAATTTTATTTTTTTGCTTTGGCCTTCAGTAGCCTCCGAAGTCAAATGTATCTCTATATTAGTATCAATGTATACAGGTCTTTTAAATGCCACATCAAACTCCATAATGCTCAGGTTGTGACCATACAACTCTACCAAAGCCGAAAATACCAAGCCCGATAATA
>NZ_AAWS01000034.1 GCF_000169175.1 Microscilla marina ATCC 23134 | reverse complement strand
ACTCTTGGACATTACCTCTATCTTCATGGTCATGGCTGTTTTGTTAGTTTCGGTGTTTGATACATAAAAATCAATAGATGATACACCCCAAGCAGGAGCTGAACCTTGGTCAGCTAAAATACTAATACCTGCAATGCCTTTTCCAGAAGAGAAGCTTCCCCAGCTTGATCCTCCATCATAATAATTTGCTCCAATAAATACTCTATGTCTTTGGTCGCTTGTTTGGATAATTCCACCATAATTCCCACCCACAGGATCTCCTAATACCAAAGATGTGTGGTCACCCTTGGCTATATGAAGCCCTGAGTTGGGTAAAGAAGCAAAAGGACTAGCAGTACCAATGCCTACGTTATCTCCTTTCAAAACAAACTTTGCCCAGGAAGAACTAAAGCCATCCTTGGCAATATAAAAACCGCCAGCACCAAAAACACCCATACACCAGTTCTCTGAGTTCCCCTGAAACGCTAGGTGTTTCCATCCACCCCCTGCGTTATCCTTCAGGGTAAGGCTAGCATGTTCTATCGGACTAGAAGTTCCTAAGCTTAAGCTGCCATAGGTGGTTAGCCGCATTTTTTCGTTGCCCCCAATGCTAAAAATGGAGTTGCCTCCAGTTTCATTATCCAGGATGACTCCCGTGCCACTGCTGGGCTTTTTGATGGCAAGGCGGGAGGTTTGCGCCTGTGACTGGGTACATAGCCCCAAGGCAAAAAAAGCCATCAGGCTCAAAGTAATTAGTATAGAGTGGTGTTTTTTCATCACTTGTTGATTCACTATTTGTTTTATCAAAAAAACAGTTTAACCATTATTGTATTTAGCCAAAAGCAACATTGCGTCTTTTAGCGCTTTCATTTAAACTATACCAATATAAGGGTACACCATTGGAAGTTTTTTTCAGAAAACATATTAAACAAAAAAAATCGTTGATGCTTCTAACTGAACATCAACGACTTATATTTTTTATTGGAGGAAAGTAAAGAGAGGGGTGATCATTAAGGCAGGGGGCAGGGCTATACCAACTCTACGAGCTTGAAACCTTGTCCGTGTACATTGACAATCTGAATATTTTCGTCAGACTTGAGGTATTTTCTGAGCTTGGTAATGTATACGTCCATACTGCGGGCATTGAAGTAGTTGTCATCCAACCATATTTTTTTCAAAGCCTTTGACCGCTCCAGGGTCTGGTTTTTATGTTCGCATAACATTTTGAGCAAGGCAGCTTCTTTAGAGGTCAGTTTTTTGCTTTCGCCCTGGCGCTGGAGTTTTTGGGTGCTGTAGTCAAAACTAAACGAGCCTACCTCAAAATATTCTTGGGTTGATGGTGTTACTGGCTGCTCCCCTACACGTCGCATAATGGCTTCTATGCGCAACAAGAGTTCTTCCATACTAAAAGGCTTGTGGATGTAGTCATCAGCCCCTGCCTTGAACCCCTTGATGGCATCTTCTTTCATAGATTTAGCCGTCAGAAAAATAATGGGTACTTTTTTGTTTTGCTCTCTTATTTTTTCGGCAAGCGTAAATCCATCCATTTTGGGCAACATCACATCTAATATACACAGATCGAACCCCGCAGTGTGAAAAGTATCTAATCCGGCTTCGCCATCACGTCGCAGGGTAGTAGGGTATCCTTTAATCTGTAAATACTCCTGTAGCAGCTGCCCCAGGTTGTTGTCATCTTCTACCAACAATATTTTTATTTCATCTTTCATAGGTGATCTTCTTTTGACTAGCCTTCATGCACTGGCGTTTAGCGAGAATGAACAAGATAAAATAAAGTACGGGATATGGGTCACAAGGTTGGGTCTATGACGAATTACAACCAAAGGGTTCCCAATTAAGTTTAAGCACTTTTTTAGACTTGAAGGTAGACAATCGCATTTTCAACGAAGCAGGTACAGCTTGAGGGCTCACAAGGCAATGATCCGTTTTTATTGGTTGCTTCGCGCACCCTTGCCCTGCCCATCAAGCACTATGTGCCATGTAAGGGAAAAACAGGGTAAAGGTACTGCCTTTGGCTGGCTCGCTTTTTACCTGAATTTCGCCTTGGTGGGCGTCTACCATTGTTTTTACATAACTCAACCCTAACCCAAAGCCTTTGACATCGTGAATGTTGCCTGTAGGCACCCGGTAAAATTTATCAAAAACCTTGTTGATTACTTCTTTAGAAATGCCTTGTCCTTTGTCGCTAATCATTACCCTAATGCCCCGTTCATTGCTTTGGGTTTCAATGGTGATTTCCGGGTGGTCGGGCGAGTATTTATTGGCATTATCCAACAGGTTAATGATCATATTGGTCAAGTGAATCTCATCGGCATAAATGCAGGCTTGTTCAGCGTTTAACGCAGTATGAAGCATCCCTCCACGTTTTTCTACCTGAATTTGTATGTTTCTCACTGCTTTGGCAATGCTTTGGTGTACATCTACCTCGCTAATATTCAGCTTGAAGTCTTCCCGGTCTAACCGGGCTATCTGCAGCACCTTCTCTACCTGTTGCCCCAATCGGTCGTTTTCTTCTTTGATCATTCCCATATAGCGATTCACTTGACCGGGGAGCTGTTGAATGTCAGGGTCTTGCATTGCCTGGCAAGCCAACGACACAGTAGCAATCGGGGTTTTGAACTCGTGGGTCATGTTATTAATAAAATCTTTGGTCATGTCTGACATTTTCTTTTGCTTCAGAATGGTGTTTACCGCAAATGTAAAACAAAAAATAATGAGGGCAATAAACACAAATGCTGAGGCAAGCACTGTCCACATTTGCTTTATTACAAAGGTGTTTTCTGCCGGAAAGTCTACCAATAGTTTGTTGGGTTGTGGTGATATATCATTGGGAAACAAGATGGTCGCATAGTTTACCTGAGACAGTGCCTGCTGAGGGTTGGAGTACTGGATGGGCTTTTGGGGGTGAAACACATAACGATACTGGCCATTTTGCTGAGTAACCACATTGAAACGGTAAGGAATGTCAATGCCTTTACTTAGCAATTCTATATGAAGCAATGAATCGAGCAATTCCTGGCTGATGCGCTGGTGCAATGGCTTGCGTTTGCTCAACAACTCGTCTATCACCAACATCACCGAACTAGCCTTCACATGCACTTTTTTGCTTGAGTCGTCATTCACGACAGTGACCTCTTGAGGGTGCAAAATTTGCTTAAGACGAGGGTTGGACTTAGAGCTGACATTGAGGGTAAAAGTGGTATCTTCTCCTCCTTCAGACAGGGTCCAGCTGTGTTGAAGTTCTACTTTACTATGGTTCTTTTTTGTCTTTGATTTTCGCAACACATTGAATTTGCGATTACCAGAAGCAATGATATTGTAAAATTGTTGGGGGTGTGGGTAGCGACTGCCTTTTGTATTAAAAAAACGATTGCCTACGGCATAAGCGGTCTCTCGTTTTTCCAATTTACGCACCAGGTTGCTCAAGGCCTGATGTACGTCTTGATTAAAGCGTTCTTTTTTTATTTTGAGCGAGGTATTGACCCAATAAATCTGTAAACCAATCAAACCTATCAGGGCAACACTCATTAAGAAAATGATATAATTGAGTTTTTTTCTGGTTTTCATATAGGCACCTGTTCTTTGTATATTTGATACAAAATACGGTGAAAGCAACTGTTTTTTTGGGTATTTAACATTTTTTAACTCTGTAGAGGCTACCAACTAAAAAGGCTGGATATGATCAAGTAACAGATAAGCAGCAGTTAAGTTATAAAAATCAAAGTCGTGTGGGTTGCGCAACTTTTCTTTAAACGCTGGCAAATTCATGGTAATTACTTCTATAAACTCGGTATCGTCGAGGCGCTGCCCTTGTATTTCTATGCATCCGGTGGCCACAAAACAATATTGACAGCCAATGCCATAAGGTAAGGTCACTTTTTTCTTGAAAAATATGTCTTCTGCCTGGTAACCTGTTTCTTCGAGCAACTCACGTTTGGCAGCATCTTTTGGATCTTCATTAAAGTCTATATACCCAGACGGGGTACTCATCAACACTTGTTCGGGACCAGGACGAAACTGTTTGACCAACAATACTTCATTGTCTTCGGTAAGTGCCGCAATAGAGGCAAAGTTACCTCCAGCAACAATGTCATATTCCATGACTTTGCCATTGGGCAACTCAAACTTTCGCTTGATAATGCTTCGGTAGCCATGGTATACTTTGTCTTCTTTGAGTTTTTTCCAGGGTTGAATGTCCATACTTTTCCTATTTATTGAGAGAGTCAAAAATAAGGGTTATTTGTAAGAACCTACCCCAACCCTGCAAAAACTTCTTACTTTATCTTTCTTACTACATCGTACTCTATGGTCACTTGCAAATGAAACTGAAGCATGGGTTTCACAGGGTTATTGTTCAACACCTTGTCATACTTGCTAAAGTTAGGTGGGTCATAGTATACCGTTTTGAGTTTTCGCTTGTCGATTCGAGTAAAATTGCGCCGACTGTAACTTGGCGAACTTACGCTGGCAGATTGAAAAGCAGTATAGCTCTGGTACATCTGCCCTGGCAAATAAGCCCCAAAACGTTCAGACAAAATTTTGCTTTTATCCCATAGTTTTACCCCAGTTACCTCAAGGTAAACCCCTTTTTTTTGTTCAATTACCTTCAATGCTTCTTTCCATAATTCTTTGTATATGGGCGCCTGGTTGTACTTGAGGTAGTCTACTTTTATCAGGTCGTATATACCATATTGGGCGGCCAACTGTAACATTTTATTGAGCAACTTATCGTCTTTGTAGCGAATGGCAATGTTCTTTTTTAACTCAAAACCCTCTGTTTTTTCGGTGGCTACCTTTTTGTCACTGTCAAAACTATAGCCATATACCTGGTTTTGGGTTACCATGTCTATATAGTAGTCATCCTGTCGAATGCCTAACCCTTTCAGTTTTTGTACAAAGCCCTGTAGCCTTTGGGTAATTTTTTCATTACAGGCTTTTACACTGGGCGCCTCTTCTGATAAGCCAAATACCGCGACAAATTCGTCTGCCTCTACATACTTCAATATATTGGCGGTCACCACCAGTTTGGTTCCTTTCGAGTTGCTTATATCTACTGCTTGTTGGGAGCTGCTATAAGTCCTTTTTTTGTAATAAGAATTACCGGCATGTTGGGCAGTTAACCAATAGTGAGGGGCAATCAGGCAACACCAAGCCAATAAGGTGTTTTTCACTAGTTTGTTCATATCTTATAAATTTTTGGTAGTACTTGTGGTAGTAAGATACCTTCTGAAAGATAAAGTTTAATGTCACATTCAAAATAAATTTCTATTTTGGGCACATGATGCAGAAAGAGGATGAGTTTTCAGGATATGATGTATTGATTGTAGGTTTGGGTCCGGTAGGCATGCTGGCGGCTAACTTACTGGGCATGTATGGTTTAAAGGTAGCTGTGTTTGAACGCAATCAGGAGCTATACAATATTCCGCGTGCCATTCACATAGACGATGAGGTTATGCGTATTTTGCAATATGTGGGGTTGCATGAGCCAGTATTGGCTTTGAGCAAACCTGTACCCGGCATGCGCCTTGTTACCCCCCGTGGCAAGGTATTGCTCGAAACCTCTAAAACCGCTACCGCAGGGTTTGCGGCAAGCTACTTGTTTTACCAACCCCACCTGGAACAGGTGCTCATGGAAGGAGTTGAACGCTACAAAAATGTATCGGTATTTTTTGGGGCAACGGCAGTAGCCATACAACCTGACAATACCCCTGCCCTGCAAGTAAAAACTGCCGAAAAAACCTGTACCTATTTGGGTAAATTTATCCTTGCCTGTGATGGAGCCAATAGTTCTCTACGTGACCTGTTACAGCTTCGACTGAAAGACCTTAGGTTTAGCCGCCGCAACCTTAAAGTTGACGTGCGAATAGAAGACGAAGGAGAGACGTTTAAATTTTCGGACTGGATTCAAAAAACTGTGGCTCCTCCCAACAAATCGCACGTGTTTCTCAATAGTTTTGGCAGCCATTACCGTTGGGAATTTTCTATTCCCAAGGGGAGCTCCAGCGCCTCTATCGAGTGGGCATCGCCTGGTATCATACAAGACATGTTGGCTACCGTAATTAATCCTGACAAGGTAAAAATAATCCACGCGGTAGAATATAGATTTGCTACCAAAATAGCCCGACAGTGGCAACAAGATCGGGTGTTTTTGGCAGGCGATGCAGCCCATCAAATGCCTCCCTATATAGGACAAGGCATGTGTGCTGGGTTTCGTGATGTGATGAATATAAGCTGGAAAATTAAAGCTGTGATCAAAGACCAGGCTCCCCTCCAACTCCTGCAGAGTTATGCCGTTGAGCGCGTTCCTCATGTGCGCTTTATAATGTGGGTCACTCGTTGGGTGGGGCGTTTGTTCATTACCCGGCGTTGGGGGTGGGTACTCAAGGGGCTTGCCTTGTTTGCCCCCAGACATTGGCGTAAAGTAAAGGTTCCTCCCCAAAAACTTAAACAAGGCATTTTTGGCAAAAACAGACGCTTACGCGGGCACCTGTTTCCACAAATGGAAGTAACCCTTGCCAACCAGACCCACTTACAAGATGCTTGTCTGGGCAAAGGCTGGTGCATTGTGAGCTATGGACAAGAGGTTTCACAAGCATTGCCTGCCGACACTTTGCAACGTTTGACCCAATTGGGTGTCTCTTTTTGTATAATTGCTACAGCCGATGCGGTGAATAATGAGGAAGGCAACCCAACCGACCGCTATGGCCGTTACCAACAGTGGTTTACCAAGCACAAAGTAGAGGTGGTAGTAGTGCGCCCCGACCGCTATATTTATGATGCTACCCAAACAGCAAAGTTGCCACAGGTAATTCAGCGTTTGTTGAAAGAGGTTTATCCTGTGTAGTTGTGTGTGATGCTTTCGTGCGGTTCTTGAAAAAAGGGGCAATATTGGCTTTTGTTGGTCTGCCACCAAAGCACATTGGTAGAATATGTAGAGGCATTGCCAACCTAGGGCAAGCCCCTGACGTATTTAAAAGCTACCTTGTTTGCCTAATCCTAAATAATCGGCTAGTTTTGCTATAACTTTTACAAAAATACAATTAAACAAGGCAGGTATTATCAGGAAAACACTCATTGAATTAATCAAAATCTCCTGCCCTTTTATCACCATTGCCATGATTATATAAGTACATGCCAAATTTACGAGATCACGCTGTTCTCCATTTCATTGTATTGATCTGGGGATTTACCGCCATTTTGGGCAAACTCATTACCATTCCCGCAGTTGAGTTGGTTTTTTACCGTACCCTCATTGCTTCTATTGCCTTAGGGCTCATTATTACCCGTCGTCGCAGATCGTTTAGAATGAGTATCGCTTCTGGACTTAAGATTTTGGGTACTGGTATGCTCATTTCGGCACATTGGATTCTATTTTTTGCTTCGGTAAATATTTCTACCGTATCGGTATGCCTGGCAGGTATGGCCACTGCTACGCTCTGGACAAGTATACTAGACCCGCTCATTACCGGGCGTAAAGTCAAGGGGTTTGAAATAAACATAGGCTTGGTAATTATTTTGGGCTTGTATGTGGTTTTTCGCTTTGAGTTTAACCACTTTTGGGGCATTTTGCTTGCCCTTATTTCGGCCATGTTAGCCGCATTGTTTACGGTAATCAATAGTAAACTTATCAAAAAACACGACCACTCTATCATTACTTTTTATGAGATGGCAGGCGCTTGCCTTGGTTCGGCTTTGTTCTTTCCATTTTATGCCCGGTATTTTGTCAAATCACACACCTTGCACCTTATCCCCGACAATGCCATAGACTGGCTTTATATAGGTATTCTAGCCATTATTTGTACCGTATATGCTTATACTGTGGCAGTAAAACTCATGAACAAATTTAGTCCTTTTGCCATTAACCTTACCGTAAACCTAGAGCCTGTATATGGCATCGTACTGGCGTTTATTATTTTTGGTGATGCCGAAAAAATGACGGCTGGCTTTTATTTGGGTACCCTCATTATACTGGCAGCAGTACTTGCCTACCCTTACCTTGATAAATATTTTGCCGAAAAACGAGGTTCCTGGAAAATTGTAGTATTGTTGGCTGCCATTGTTTTCAACGAATCGGGCTTGTTTCCCATATATATTCACTGGCTCGGTTACTTAGGATTAATGTTGGTGCTTATTTCGCCAGAAGTGTACCAATGGATAACAAAAAAAAGGAAAGCCCGCAAAGCTGCCGAAGAGTCTAATTTAGAAACAGTGAAGGTGAACCGGTAAATGTACAGTCAAAAAGACTTGGGGGCATTCTTCAAAAGGCAAAGCTCGGTTTAACATATCTGAGAACAAAACTCATTGAAAATCAAGCTAAATGCGGAAATTTAAACGAGCTCTGAGATAAGTGTTTGGTGTGTTTGCTCATTGGCTTCGGTATCTGATGAAAAAATAACTTGTCTGGTAGACTATTTTCAAATTTACTTTCAATAAATCAACCCTCCCAATGTTAGCCCTCTTGGTTTTATAAATAAGTACTAAAGTAGAATTAAATACAAACCACAATAAAATATAACAAACTTATAATAAACCAGTTAACGCTATATTTAGCTCATCGTTCACTGCTTGCTACTACTGATAACAAAACAATTGAACTATAAAGTAATTTAACAGTATAGCCATACCACTATTTAATAAATTTGTGCCTGGTTGGTTTACCCTGTAGCTAATTTTTATAACTTTGGTATTGCACAAGTTTAAACACATATTATACGCACATGTTCGACTTTTATTTGACTATCGTTAAGACGCTGGTAAAAACCGAAAAATCGGAGTTTAAAAACAAGTTTAACAGCTTGGTTTATGCTGATAAAGATTTGAGTACTGACGAAAAAATGTTTTTGTTGGAAGAAATGCAAAAAGAGTGGATTGCCCGCCAGGAAAAGAAGAAAAAAAATAAATAACTGCTTGTTTTTTAGAACGTTGCCCGGCAAAGGTGGTATACACTTGTTGTAAAGTACGCCACCTTCGCACAAGCGTATGCCACAACACCGAAGGAAAAGTATGGGAGGATTTTGCATTGATCAATCGACACGTTATTCAGTACATACATTATTTTTTAAACAAGCCCTTGTGCTCTTGCTGGGCTGTATAAGCTGGCAGGCACAGGCGCAACACACGTATATGTTTCCGGTTAATCCAGGCAAAAAAAGCTGGTTGACCGGCAATTTTGGGGAAATTCGCAGCAGTCATTTTCACGCCGGACTCGACATAGCCGCCAATCCAGGCACTCCAGTGCGTGCGGTTGCCAATGGTTATGTATACCGCCTCAAAGCCTCTACGTATGGCTACGGCAATGCAGTATACTTATACCACCCACACACCAAACAACAATCTTTGTATGGGCATTTATTACGATTTGCCCCCAAGATAGCCCGCTATGTAAGGGCTCGCCAAAATCAACAACAAGATTTTTTTTACGAAGAATACCTCAAGGCACACGCCATTCCGGTAGCCAAAGGCGAAATCATTGCTTATGTGGGCAATACTGGTGCCTCGGCTGGTCCTCACCTACACTTTGAAATACGTACCCTTGCCGATGAAGCCCTGAACCCTTTTCAATTTAAATTCAAAGAAATAGGCTACGACAACATTCCTCCGGTTATTCGTGCGTTGGCTATCAAAACCCTGAATATTAACGGCAGGGTAAACAATCGTTTTGGCAGGTACCAATTCAAAGTACGAAAAGTAGCCCGCAACCGCTATACCTTGGGCAAAGTGATTACCGCCAACGGTAAAATAGGTTTTGAATTGCTGACCCACGACCTCATGAACAGGGCAAGCAATACCTATGGCACTACCAAAATAAAAGTGGTGGTAGATGGCAGGCAGGTTTTTTTGATGGATATAAACAAGATAGACCACCACATCAATAAGGCCATGCGGGTGCATGCCGACTATGCCCAACACCGCCGCAGTTATAGGGGCTACCAACGTTGTTATGTGGCAGATGGCAATCCTTATACTTTTTATCAAACCGATGCCTTGCGGGGTGCTGTCAATATTCAAGACAACCGCTTGCATTCGGTGGCCATATACGCCACTGACTTTTGGGGCAATACAAGTATACTGAGCTTCAAAATCAAGGGAAAGTTACCACCAATGGTCAAGTTTCGCCCCACCTCTGTTCCCCGACGTACTTATTTAAGCTATGAGATACAAGGCAATACACTGGTGCTTAAAGGGCACTATATCAGACAAAAGGCTGACATTGCCCGCTTTAATGTAGCAGGGCTCGCCTATGATGTGCCTATAGTGTATATGCAAGGGCTCACTTCGGTGTATTTGTGGGATTTGCGCCACGGCTTGCCCGACTATGTGGAACTGGGCAGCTTACGCAAAAAATTTAACCTTAGGATGTTGGTGCCCGCTAATCGTACCGTCATTTATAGAGAAGCAGGCAGGCTTGAAATTAAATTTCCTAAAGGGGCACTATTTGATACTTTGTACCTGGAAACCAAGCTCTATAAAAACAGTGTGACTATTAATAGCTCTTATACGCCTATATTCAAAAACATTGAAATAAGCCTGAAGCCTGCTGTGGTGCCTACTAACAAAAAAGGCTGGAATGTTTATCAGGGCAATAAGTTTATCAAAGGTAGCCGTTGGGTAGGCAATAAGATGGTTTTTCAATATGATCGCTTGGGCAATTATCGTATTGCCCGCGATATAAGCCCTCCCTCTTTGCGCTGGTTGCGAAAATCGTTGTATAAAATCTCGTTTCGAATCAAGGACAACCTTTCGGGTATTAAAAACTTTAAGGCTACCCTCAACGGCAAGTTTTTATTGATGAATTACGAACATAAGGGTTTTATGATATGGTCGGCCGCGCCTCTAGGCAACAAAAGAAAAGCCTTGAAGGGTTTATTCACCCTTACTATTACTGACAAAGCAGGCAATGTAAGGTACTTCAAGGCTAGGCTTTAGCTTTTTCTTAAGCTACGATGGGCTTTTAGCCTTTTCTTGAGCTATGATGAGCTTTTAGCCTTTAGCTTTTTCTTGAGCTACGATGAGCTTTTAGCCTTTAGCCTTTTCTTGAGCTATGATGGGCTTTTAGCCTTTTTTTGACTGTTTGTATTGGGCTTTTAGCCTCGCTTCGCGCCAATTCGTAATTAGCTAAAGCAGAGCTCCCTCTGGTCGGTTCGTAATTGAACCATTCGTAATTAATCCATTCGTAATTCCCTAATTCTTAATTACTCTTTTCGATCCAGGGCTTTCTTGATTTCGGCAGTTAATAACCAAATACGCGAAGGTTGGTTGCCCAGGATAATCACAAAGTCTTGCTGGTTGTTGAACATACTTACTGCGGCACGAAAACCATTGACTGATCCTCCGTGGCTAATGATGTTGGTAAGTTTGTATGCTTTAGTGAGTCGTACGTCATTGATAAACCATCCATAAGCATAGTTACTCAAATTGGGCGTAAACATTTTTTTAGTCAGTTCCTTGTTCAGTAATTTGTTTGTGGCAAGGGCTTTCAACCAAACCAACATATCTTCTACGGTAGAGTGAACACCTCCGGTAGAGTAAGTGTTGGATTGATGACGTGGCTTGTTAAGTTTAAATCTAAAGTCGTTGTCTGTAGCAGCTTTCTGCTTCTTAAGATCATAGCTCAAGGCAAAGTTTTGCAATTCGTCGGTGTTTAAAGTAAATCCGGTATTTTTAAGCCCCAAAGGACGCGCAATACGCTCTTCGAGCAAAGTACTAAAAGTTTTTCCGGTAATTTGTTCGGCTATAGCTGCCAACAATATATAGCCCATGCTGCTGTAAGACATCTTCTTGCCTGGTTTTGCCACCATACCCATTTTAGCTATTACCTTGGCATACTCTACTGGAGTAGTGGGCTTATACATAAACTTTTTATACTTTACCTTTAGCTGAGAGTAATGCCCTAGACCTGAGGTATGCGAGAGCAGTTGGTGAATGGTAATTGTTGATTTTTCTTTAGGTAAAAAAGGGAAGTATTTAATTGCCAAGTCGTTTAGCTTAAGTTTGCCTTCTTGCACCAACTGCAGTACAATCATTGCGGTAAACTGTTTGGACACTGACCCCACCAAAAACTTTGTATTGATTAGGTTCTTTTGCTCAGCTGCTTTGTTGGCGTAACCTTTGGCACCTTTCCACACCAATTGTCGGTTTTGTGCCACCAACACCGCTCCCGAAAAGGGATGGTCTTGGCAGTACTTTTCTACCACTGCCTTTATTACTTCGGTTTTAGATTGGTGCTTAGGTGTACTATCTTGGGCACGAGCAGGCAACCAAACATATATTAAAAGTAGTAAGCACAAGAGTGAATGTTTTGTCTGATTTTTCATTTGGGTAACAGGTATTTGTTTTTTATTGTTTGTACTAGTACTCCAGACACTAAATATGTAAAGCGGTATTCTGCACCTTTTGCCCTTTGGCTTCTTTAAAGATCACCAAAGAACAAAACTCATCAAAATTCCTACTTTACCTACCTAGAAACCAGAGTACTGGTCAAAACGCTTTACAAGAGTAAGACCAACTTTACAACAATCTTATTATCAAATACTTAACACCAAAAAACATCCCATATTCAATTTCAAAGTGCCCACCAGTGGACAGCAAATGTCCACCAATAAAAAACCGGGTTTGAACAATTGTCCAAGCCCGGTTTTTTATTCTCTTTTGACCTCAAATTTATACTTTCATATCTTTAAGAGGCAGTTTACGCACCCGTTTGCCAGTAGCCGCAAAAATAGCGTTGCCTACTGCCGGAGCTAATGGAGGCAAACTCATTTCACCCAGGCCTTGCGGATCTTTATCGCTTTTTACAAAATGTACTTCTACATCTGGAGCATCTTTGATGCGTAACAACTTGTAGTCGTGGAAATTGCTCTGTTGTACTGCGCCATTTTTCAGGGTAATTTCGGCATTCATCATGGTACTTAAGCCATCAATGATTCCCCCTTCAATCTGCGCTTTGGCACCACTCATATTCACCACTTTGCCACAGTCTACAGCTGCCACTACCTTATGCACTTTTACATAACCCTCTTTATCTACCGACACATCGGCCACCAACGCGGTGTAAGTACCAAAAGTAAAGTGAACTGCTATGCCTTGGGCACTGCCTTTGGGCATTTTTTTGCCCCAACCTGCCTTTTTAGCGGCAAGCTCCAGTACCCCACGTAGGCGGGCATTGTTAAAAGTAGGTCCTCCGTGTCCTTTGTATTGGTAGTCTTTGCTGTTGCTACCCAATAGCTCTAAACGAAATTTAAGCGGATCTTTTTTGGCAGCATGCGCCAGTTCATCCAAAAAACTTTGGTCAACAAAGGCTGTGGTATTGTGCCCAGGAGCCCGCCAAAACCACAATGGCATATAAGTATCTACTGCCGTGTATTGCATCTGAAAGTTAGGGATAAACTGCGCGGGAAAGTTATCGGGGTAAATATCAAAACGATGTGGGGCAAGTTTAGGCGAAAAAAACTTAGCCACTGACGCTCCCGCACATTGAATCTTCCAGGCAGATAGTTTACCTTCTTTGTTGAGGGCTGCCTTCACTTTGTGCATACTTGCCGGACGATAAAACCCAAAGCGATTGTCGTCTTCACGCGTCCATACCAGCTTTACTGGTTGTTTGAGTTCATTGGCAAGGTACACGGTTTCTTTTACAAAATCGCCGTTTGACCTGCGTCCAAAGCCACCACCCGACCTAAGCATGTGTACTTGAATTTGGGCTGCTTTAAGCCCGGTTATTTTTTTAGCAATGCTTGCTGCCCTTCCAGGAGATTGGGTAGGCGCCCAAATTTCACACCTGTCTTTAGTTACCAACACGGTACAGTTCATAGGCTCCATAGGTGCGTGGGTAGCAAAAGGTACTTCGTACGTAGCCTCCAGTACCTTGGTAGCTTCTTTAAAGGCCTTGTCTACATCGCCGTCATTGCGTAGGTTTTTATTGTCTTTTGCCACAGCCGCTTTAAAAGCCTTATCATAACTCTCTGAACTGTGCTTTTCATTGCCTTTGGTATCCCATTTTACCTGGAGTACTTTCCGGGCTTTGATAGCCGCCCAAGTGTTTTTGGCTATGATGGCTACGCTCTGAGTGGTAGTGCCCTCTTTAATCGCTATTATGTTTAATACTCCCTTTACTTTTTTGGCTTCAGCATCGTTGTAGCTCGCCACAGTGCCTCCGAAAACAGGCGAACGCTCAATCATGGCATAGACCATATTTTTGGGTTGGGCATCTAGCCCATAGGTTACTTTGCCCTGCACCAGGTCATGGTTGTCTACTCCAGTTTTAAACGACCCTACGAGGTTAAAATCTTTATCGGGCTTAAGGGCAGGGTCTTTAGGCACTGGCACCTGAGCCGCGGTTTCGGCAAGCTCACCAAAAGATAATTTTTTGCGGTTCTTTTTATTCTTAATGGTACCACTTTCGGCATAACACAGCTTCTTGTCTATGCCCCATTTTTTGGCGGCAGCCTCCAACAACATTTCACGGGCAGTGGCACCTACCTTACGCAGGGGTTTCCAATGACGGTTGATAGCCGTGCTGCCTCCTGCACCCTGGGGTCCATATTTACTGTCGAGGTCTGCCTGTACCACGTTTATCTTACGCCAGTCGGCGCAAAGCTCTTCGGCTATAATCATAGGAAGCGAAGTTTTTACCCCTTGTCCTATTTCAGGGTTTTTAGCCATAATGGTAATGGTACCGTCTTTGGCTATCTTTAAAAAGGCATTCATTTCATGCACTTTGGCGGGCTCTGCCATCAATTTGTTGCCCCAAGGCATGCTAAAGCTCAGCACAAAAGCGCCTCCGGCTACCGCCGAGCTTTTGATAAAATTTCTTCGGTTTAATTTCTTTTCCATCATTGGGTTGGGTTCTGTTTCGGGCAATTGTTAGCTAAAATTTGGGTAGCCATCAGTCTTTGTATACTTAGGCATACTGGTTTAGATTACGCAGGTAATTTAAACGCTAATTCATTGCTTTGGCTGCACGATGTATGGCCTTACGAATACGCACATAAGTACCACAACGGCAAATATTGCCCGACATGGCCGCGTCAATGTCAGCATCGGTAGGTTTGGAGTTTTTCGACAATAAGGCTACCGCCGACATAATCTGCCCCGACTGACAATAGCCACACTGAGGTACATCTTCGTCTATCCAGGCTTGCTGTACAGCATGCAGGGTATTGCCTTTGGCTACCCCTTCTATAGTAGTGATTTTGGCATTGCGTACAGCGGCTATAGGCATAGCACAAGAACGTACAGGGTTGCCATTGAGGTGTACAGTACAGGCTCCGCACAAAGCCTTGCCACAGCCAAACTTAGTTCCGGTAAGATTCAATTCGTCGCGTAATACCCACAACAAAGGAGTATCGGCTTCTGCCTCTACCTTTAGTTTTTTGTTGTTCACGTGAAGTATGTAAGCTGCCATAAAATTTGTTTTAAGGTTTATGCAATCCTATAAAAATAATTTGTTCTCAAAAAGCACTTTATTTTTTACAGATTACTATGTGATATATGATTGTTATTTTGTATATTATTCGGCAGGTTATCAAAACACTTTGTGTGTGAAAGGGTTTGTTATAACCTTCCTTTATGAGATACATTGGTTGTATTAATTGTTAAATTAGCGATTTCTACATGCATTCACTAATTTTTTCGCTGAACGGAGGCATTCAGGGTTTGTATAGCCACTTTCTTGTTACCAATGCCTAAAGCGACAGGTTATCAGACGCCACTTTGTTTTTGTAAAATTATCCCGTTTTTTTGGCAAGGTATTTTGCTTGTATACAAACAAGCGCGCAGAATTTGTATTATTAAAACAAATCCCTTGATTTATTTAATTAGTTCTAACAAATATTTTATATTTTTGACGAAGTTTAGGCTATATTTAAACTGATATAAGTACTTAGGCATAAACAAATATTGCTTGATGGTTGATGTTTTGTAAACCATTTGACAATGAAACAATAAATTTTAATTTTGCCTGACTACTTAATACCTATAATCAACTTAATAATTCCTTTATGCAAAGCATTAGCATAGAACAAACCAATAAAACTCCAAAGGTTCATTTCGACGTAAAAAGAGGAATTTTGGAACTTACAGGCATTTCTATTCCCGAAGATGCCGACAGTTTTTATACTCCCTTGTTAGACCTGATCGACGAGTATATAGTAAACCCGCAAAACAAAGGAACCATCATTATTTTTAAACTGGTATACTTCAACACCAGTACCTCTGATTATTTGATGGGAATTTTGAAAAAACTAAAAAAGCTGCAAAATAAGCAGCACCCAGTAACGGTAGAGTGGTACTACGAAGAAGAAGATGAAGATATGAAAGAGTTGGGCAACCACTTCAAAATTATTACCGAGTTGCCTTTTGAGTTTTATGCCCAGGAAGAAATTAATTGAGCCAAAAAATATATCCCGCAAAAAGGAATTGAAGCCTGTCATTTAAGTGACAGGCTTTTTTTGTGGAAGAAGGATTCAAACTACCACCTCCGCGAAGGTCTTACCGCAGGGTGACCTGAGCAATGCTCACCCAAAACTCAAAAAACAACTTATTTTTCGAAAAATCCTCCGCTTTTGGGTTGGCAAGTATTTTTTCACTTAAGTGATGGGCTTTTTTTGTGGAAGAAGGTTACTTCAATTCAAGCTACCACCTCCGCGAAGGTCTTACCGCAGGGTGACCTGAGCAATGCTCACCCAAAACTTTGCAAACAATTTATTTTCGAAAAGCCTCATATATTGACTTTTGGGTGAGCAAGTATTTTTTCACTTAAGTGATGGGCTTTTTTTGTGGAAGAAGGTTACTTCAATTCAAACCACCATCTCCGCGAAGGTCTTACCGTAGGGTGACCTGAGCAATGCTCACCCGAAACTTTGCAAACAATTTATTTTTGAAAAGCCCCATATATTGGTTTTTAGGGTGAGCAAGTATTTTTTCACTTAAGTGATGGGCTTTTTTGTGGAAAGAGGTTACTTCAAAACCACCACCTCCGCGAAGGTCTTACCATAGGGTGACCTGAGCAATGCTCACCCAAAACTTTGCAAACAATTTATTTTTGAAAAGCCCCATATATTGGTTTTTAGGGTGAGCAAGTATTTTTTCACTTAAGTGATGGGCTTTTTTTGTGGAAGAAGGTTACTTCAATTCAAACTACCACCTCCGCGAAGGTCTTACCGCAGGGTGACCTGAGCAATCCTCACCCAAAACTCACAAAACAACTTATTTTTCGAAAAATCCTCCGCTTTTGGGTTGGCAAGTGTTCCGTTATTCGTCGAAATGGTTGGGCTCAGGTCTGGCTAAAGCCTTAAGGCCAGCACGGGGAAGTTTTTTGGGTTGGATTGCCTACGCGAGGACACTATACACCAGTAACACTCTCTAAAGACAACAACCCCACTTCATTTGTTATTGAAGTGGGGCTAGTACCTTAACCACTAAATACCTAACCCGTTATTTCGGCGATTTTTGCCCACTGACTTTACTTAAAAAAACTTGCGTAGCTACGGTTCCGATATGCATCGGGATTCAGAAATCGAACTATGCTAGTTCCCTGCGGGATAAATTTTGAAGTGCGTCAGAGAACAAAACTCATCCCAAATAGCCGAGGCTACAGTTCTACTGTGCTGAGCTCTGCTTCAGCCAATAGCGCATTTACTTAATGTTTAAGGTACTAGTACAACGGGAACTAAATTCCTAATGATTTATTCAGCAACTTTTGCCCTCTTACTTCATCGCTAAAAAGTTAGATAGCTAAGGTTCCGATATGCATCGGAATTCAGAAAGCGAACTCTCCGCCATTTTAACGATTCGTTAGAGAACAAAATCCATCCAAATTAATTCATTATTTACTTAATCCCCATTGTACTAGTGCATTAGGTACTAAGTTACTCACATATTATTTGGCGTCCCCGAATCAAGTTCGGCTCACAGCTCCGAGCTTGTTCTCGGAGGACTGTGAGCTTTTGCCCCCTGACTTCCTCGTAAAAAAGTTAGATAGCTAAGGTTCCGATATGCATCGGAATTCAGAAAGCGAACTATCCGCCATTTTCACGACTCGTCAGAAAACAAAACCGAGCTTTTCGCGAGCTCAACGTAGTTAATTCATCCAAATTAATAGGCAACTTATTTAATCCCTAATGCACTAGGTTTTATATCATATCAGACAAAATCTTACTCAGTCCAGCTCATAGGGTAGTTTTTGTCTACAAACTCCATGGCATCTTCGGTCAAAAACAAAGGCTTGAAAGTATCTACCATTACTGCATACTCGTGAGTTTCTTTGGCTCCAATGCTTTTCTCTACTGTACCTGGGTGCGGTCCGTGGGGCAAACTACCTACGTGCAAGGTAAACGAACCTCTATCTATCCCCTTGCGACTCATAAAGTCTCCTTCAGCATAAAACAACACCTCGTCAGAGTCAATGTTGCTATGATTGTAAGGCGCCGGAATAGCCAACGGATGATAGTCGAACAAGCGGGGTACAAACGAACAAATCACATAGTTGTGTGCCTGAAACATTTGATGCACTGGTGGTGGTTGGTGAATGCGTCCAGTGATAGGTTCAAAGTCATAAATAGAAATGGTATAAGGATACAAAAAGCCATCCCAACCCACAATGTCCAGCGGGCTGTGCTCATAACGGTATTGGTGCAAATAGCCCTGCTTTTTTATCTTTACAATATACTTACCTTTGTCTTCTTCGGTTACCAACTCTTGCGGTGGGTGAATGTCGCGCTCGCAATAAGGCGAGTGTTCTTCTAACTGTCCCAACTCGTTGCGGTAACGCTTCACGGTTTCTACGGGGCTCATCGACTCTATGATAAGCAAACGCACAGGATCTTCGTCAAACTCTATGCGGAAAATAGTGGTTCTTGGAATCACTACGTAGTCACCCTTTTTGATGCGTAACTTGCCAAACTGAGAGTATACATAGCCACTGCCATCGTGTACATAAATCACCTCGTCGGCTTCACCGTTTTTGTAATAATAATCCATTTTCTTTTCTGATGGATTACAAATTGCCAGGCGTACGTCGTTGTTTACCATCAATATACGGCGAGCATCAAGGTAGTCGGTTCCTGTGATGCCTTGTACCGAGGTTTTGAGGTGTACTTGTTGCAATGGCAAGTCGGGCACTATTTTGTGTGCGCAAGGCTCAGGTTTAAGCACCTCTTGAATACGAGTGGGCGGATAAATGTGGTATAAGTTAGAATAAATGCCGCTGAACCCTTTAGAGCTTACCAGTTCTTCGTGGTACAGGCTGCCATCAGATTGTCTAAATTGTGTATGCCGTTTAGGGGGTATGTTCCCTAATCTATAGTAATAAGCCATAATTAATATTATCGAAGTGATTTTTACCTTTTTGTCTAATGTAACCCACCTCAAACCCAAAGTGTTTATTAAGGGAGTAATCATTAAATAAAGTACTTATTTTTGGGTAGAGGCTTTGCCCTGAGGCGCGGCAAATTTTGCGAGCATAGCCATAGCTATGGTCAAAAAATTTAACAAAGCCTCAGGGTGAAGTATCACCCAGCAAATGCGTATACTATTTGTTGGTTGCTCCCTAAAAGCAAGTAATGCCCAACCTGAGTTTTGAATGGGGCTAAATATAAAGTTTGTTTGAGGTTTTTCCAAATAGCGCCAAGCCAGCCCACCTCTCCCAAAACCTGTATTAACAGCAAGCAAAACAACCATTGTACACCTTGGCCTCAAAAAAGATGAATAAAAGGCATAAAAAAAACTGCAAAAAACACAAAGGCTTGTGTTTTTTGCAGTTCATAAAAATAGCGTATGGCTGTCAAATAATCAGAATTATTCCTGTATGGCCGCAGCTTTGTCAAACAACTCCAGAGCTTTTACATACGTTCGGTCAATACTGTACCAAATCGGGTAGAACCCTTGTTCTTTCCACACCCTGCGCCCAACCAACGCTTTAATCAAGGTTTTGATGAGTTTTTCGGAACGTTTAAATTCTTTAGCGTTGTATTTTACACCCGCTTTTTTGCCCATCGCTATCACATCTTTCACCATTGCCGGGCTTACGCTAAAGGTTTTAATGTAATCATCCAGTTTATAAGCTTCCAGTTTTTTCTGGTTATTTTTATAGTATTTGAACGAATACTCCTGGAATACATTTTTTACCGAAAGATTGCGGTAATACTTACTGTTTCTGCTCGTATCTATCGGGATAAAGTAGTCAGGCATAATGCCACCCCCGCCGTATACTGTGCGTTTTTTGCGAACGGTGGTATATTTGAGCGAATCGTTGAACTTGATGCTATCGGCACTAAACAACTCTCCACTTTTATAGCGTTTCAACAGGTCAGAACGGTACTCTTTAGGGTTTTTACCGTAAGGCTTCTGTATAGAACGTCCGCTAGGCGTGTAATAACGTGAAATAGTCAGGCGCAACTCTGAGCCATCCTGTAAGTCAATGGGTAACTGTACCAGACCTTTGCCAAACGAGCGGCGCCCTACGATCAATGCGCGGTCATTGTCTTGCAAAGCACCCGATACAATTTCAGATGCCGAAGCACTTCCTTCATTAATCAATACAATGAGGGGACCTTGCTCAAACAAACCAGTAAAACGGGCACGGGCTTCCGAGTCGTAGCGTGAGCCTTTGCCATTGGTATATACAATTTTGGGGTTGCCGGACAAAAACTCATCCGCCATTTTAATGGCACGATCCATATAGCCTCCAGGATTGTCGCGCAGGTCAAGCACCATACGTTTCATTCCTTTTTTGCGCAAGCCTTCCAATGCTTCGCGAAACTCGATATAAGTACGGCGGGCAAAACGGCTTACTTTTATAAATCCGGTTTTCTCATCTATCATATAGCTTACCTCTACCGAATTTTGTGGAATCTTGTCGCGGGTAATAGTAAACTCCATCAACTCATTGACACCTGAACGCTTGATAGCAATTTTTACTTTGCTTCCTTTTTTACCCAACAAACGCTTGCGTACTCCTTGGTTTTTTATCTTAATTCCGGCAACACTTTCACCATTTACCTTAATAATTTTATCACCCGACTGTAGCCCTGCTTTTTCAGAGGGACCACCCGATAAAGGAGCCACTACATAAATGGTATCTTTAAAAATGTTAAACTCTATGCCTATACCATCGTAACTTCCCTCAAGTTGAGCTTTTGCTTCTCTGATGTTCTTTTTGGGAATGTAAGACGAGTGTGGATCGAGTTTTTCCAGCATTTTTTCAATGGAGTAGTCTACCAAATCATCGGTATTGACTGTATCTACATATCGATTATCGATATGGGTAAGAATCTCTTTAATTTTTAAGTATCCGTCCTTGATTCCTTTGACATTGGCAGTGCCTCCTCCAAACATATTGGCGCCAAGCAACATACCTCCGGCAAGAGCCAAGCCCAAAAGTAAGGGTAAACGAATCTGGAAATTAGAATTTTTTATTCTTTCACTCACTACAATAAAGAATTTTAGTAATACAAAAAGTATATATGCTGAACGACGTGGTTAACTTAAAAACTGACGGTCTCTTATCGTTGATATGAGCTAAAAGACGATCGTTTAATAAAGTTGTATTGCCTCATTCAGGGTATTGATTGAAGAGCAATGAATATTCCTCCCAACCGATGTTTTTCAGGTTTATTGCATAGTAATGCTGCACTACACCTACTTACAAAGTAAGTTAATAAGAAATACTTATTTTATCCATCAATTGTTTATTAAATAACATTTTTTTATGCAAACAACCAATCTACCTGCCCAAAACGAAAGAAAAGCTTTATATACAGATAAGGTCACAGCAACGATAGGGTTCTGGGTTGTTTAAGTCTTCAGGCTTAATACGTGTCACCTACTCAGCATGACGCCTTCTTTCATTGCCTCAAAGCTTACATAACACAGGTTGCTTGTGGAGACACAAGCAACGGCGTAGTATTTTGATAATCAATCATGCCAAGTCACCCTATGGAAGACTTGACACAACAGAGGAGACACAAACAACGGCATAAAGAGCTTACCACCTCAACGTTTACGAAACTTTTGCTGTACTGCCCATTGCCCTTTTTGTAGCCTCACAAGGTAAATACCTGCGGGCAAATGATAAACATCTACCACTAACTGTTTGCTTGGCTTTAGCAAGGTTCCCTTCTTCATTATTTTACCTTCGGTATTGGTGACAGACCATTGAGCAAAAGCAGGCAAGTCCTTTGATTTGCCCAAAGTAACGCTTACAGTATGGGTTGCCGGATTAGGATAGATAATCGTTTGCGCCTGACTTTCAATATTTTGAACTCCAGTAACCGTATGATGGTCTTCATTTTTTTCATTACGGGTAAAGCTTACCTTACGCAATGCTGCCTGGTACACTTTTCTGGTTTCATAGTTTTCGACAAACACCACTACTTTTAACCTTCCGCTGGGTACGTTGCCTGTATTCCAGCTAAAATTGAGGGTATGTGCCGCGCCTTGTGCCCAGTTTTTTGCCAAAAAAGTTCCAGAGGCATCGGGCAACATTTTGCGTACTACCTGATGGTATATTTCTCCCCCCATTTTTACGGCAGTGTCTACTACCACCGCATGCACCACCAATTTTTTGTCAAATGCCTGCAACGCAGTAAGTGTAGCTGAGAAATTCAACTGCCCCTTGGTTATTTCAGGCTGGTCAATGTTAATCTCAAAAGGAGACATAATAAGGGTATGGTAATAAAAAAGGCGTTCTGCCCATTCAAGGTTGAGCCCTTTAGACTCGATCGTGCTGCCATCTATTACCACTTGAGGTGCCTGGCGAATGCCATAATGAAAGGAGCGTCCGCTAGGGTCTTTGTGGTTGAGCTGGTTGGCCTCATCACGTCCGGGGAACCCTACATGGTAGTGCAAATTAATCATTTCGTTTTTGGTTACGACAAAGTTATGCGCTTGTTGGTCTTTGCCTGCTGCTCCAGCCACTCCCTGGTTAGTAAAGTACTCCATCAGCACCAATCGGTTTCGGTTATTGATCTGGAAGTTATCAAAGGCAAAGCCATCAAACTTTTTATTGGGAGGGTCATCGGCATTGCTGCCAAAAGCAACTCTGAACCGAATAACTTTGCGTGACAACTTCAGCATTTTTTCCAGTGCTGCATCCAAGGTAAACCTTGCGGTTTGCCATCCTTCTTTTTGCTCATATTGGCGATTGCCCGACCACCCTTGGTTGTCTATATTGTCGTTGGTCATATACTTACCAGGGCTACCCAGTATAGGGCGCGAGTTGTACCATTGCAAACCTTGGTTTATCTGTCCTACTCTCCACCAGGTTTTGCCATCGTCCACTGTATACAATAGCACCACACCATCAGACCCAGCGTCTGTATCTACCCAATAATCAAAAGACACTGTAGGGCGTTGCAAGTCAGTAATGTCAAAAGAAGGGCTTTCTACATACGAATGTTCCCTGGCATAATAGTAGGCTTGGTTACTGGTAGCATGAGGCAGATTTTGATTATCAGTTACCCAAGCCTCGCCTTTATCGGCAGAAATATGCCCAAAACCTGCCGGAGTTTTAAGTTGCCAACTATACCGCTGAATTGCTACACCGGCCGAGTCTACTGTACCCTGAGCAGCCCAATGATGAGACAAGTTGCTGAAGTCTTCTGAGTAAAGTCGGCTTGGCTGTACGTGCACCACCGGAAAAATGTCTATACGTTTGCTCAGCTCATAGGTAATGAAATCTTCTGCTACAATGGTAAGTTTAACTACATAACTACCTGTTTGGCTGTAGGTATGTACTGGGCTATTGTCTGTTGAGGTAGTACCATCACCAAAATCCCACTTTTGACTGTTAATTTTGTCATTGCTTGCTCCCAAATCTACTGTTTTCAAAAACTTGGTAGGTTTACCCAGACATCGCCCATTAAAGTCTATACTTACCTGAAAAGATTTGGCTAAAGAGTATTTTCTGGCTTTGGCGTCTTTAATTTCTATGTTGTAGGCTACGCTCTGGGGCTGAGGGTTTTTGAGCGCCAACACTGGACTGGATAGGTTGCTTTGATTGTTTTCAAACACCCATTTCCAACGCCACTCTGGAGTAACATTAGGCACTTGAGTTTTAAAGTAGACAAAAGGGCTTTCCAGGTCACGTACTACCCGCAACTTCATTCCTTTGGGCACCCTACCATCCAACACTTTTACACTAAACTGCCCCTTGGTTACACAACCAGTCCCTCCGTTGGTAAACACATAGTCTATGTCAACGGTTCTGGGGTAAGGCCCCGAAATTAAAGAAGGCACCAACGTATCTTTTACGATGCCACTGCCCGAAAAACGAACGGTTCCACCAACAGGCGAAACTACGGATAACACTTGAGGATGTTCGTTGCTCAATATTTCTACAGGTTTGTCAAATACCAAGGTATCAGGTAAGTTAATGTTTACCGTAAAATCATTGGAAAGCGTGCCCTGCCTGCATTGGTCTATTGCTTGTACTGATAGAATGCCCGACTCAAGCAGGTTTCCTTCTTTCAAAATCAAACTAATGGCATTGTTGGGTGTTTGCCAACGTCCATTGCCCAGGTTTACCAAAAAACTACCTACTGGATTTTTAAATATAGGAGGTACGTTCCAAATATAATGCTTTGCCCCACTTACTGGAGGTACAAAATAGTTTTGAGCATCGATGGCGCTTACGCATATTGCCTGAGGCCCCACAATATCTACATTGGTCAGGTTCAAGTCAGCCGTTGGTATGGCGGTTCTTGCTTCTATGACTGCCAAAGGCATTGCGTTGCCCTCTACATACAAACCATTGATCGTGTGGGACGTGATTTGCTTTGCCCTAAGTATACAGTTTTTGTCACCTGTACCTTTGTATACCACCTTGATACCCGAAATCATTAACGAACCTGTCGTATGTGCCGAGCCACCTACGCTTATTGGAATACTTATTTCGGTACTGCTCAAGCTCACATTAAGGGCTTGTGTTTGTCCTAAACCATACATTTCTGCCTTGATTTCGCTGACGTCAAGGTTGCTAAACTCAAAGGTAGGATCACTTAGCTCTAACGTCAAGGTATGGTCTTGACCAGGCACAAAGCTGTATTGGCTTTTTTCGGAAATAATAATAGGCGATAGGGAGGTTTCATCACCATTGGGACATAAGGTAGTAGCCAAACCTGGGGTAATTGCCACTCCTTGGGCAGTTTTAAAGTCAAACTTTTTTTCGTAACAGCCTTTGTCCCACACCTCAGTTCCGTTAAGGAAAGTTCTTTTACCGTTTACCCCACTTCTATTTAATTTAAGTACATACCAGGTATCAGGGGCTAACCCTTTATCTAGCTTCACCCACACCGTAAGCTTTTTTCCATTTTGTTGAATATCGGTATTGGTGACCATTGTGGTCATGTTGCTTGCCACCAATGCATCTGGCGCATCATAATAATAGGGTTTAAGCTCAAACATTGCCTGTATGTCGTTAACAGTGCTTACAAAGGCACCAATATTAGCCCCCGATCTAAACTCTTCGTCAAACTCAATATCTATTCTAAAACCACTCATAGGCAACTGTTCAGGATCGTCGTCATTGCCTCCATAGTTGTGGGTATTTGCCAGGTTTTTTATTTCTAAATTGTTTACATAAGGGCGCTGCGCTTTTACTTGAGTAACAGACAAAAATGCAAGCAAAAGCCCGACTATTAAAATAGTGACGGGTTGGTTGATTATGGTAAATTTCATTGGTTGTGATTTTAAATTATAACCTCAATAATGTGTAAATTCTCTATAAACTCTCTTCCAAGGCATTGTCACTCACTAATTATTCACACTATATATTTGTATAATACAATTAAATATTTGAATAATGGTTTATGAGACATCGCAAGCCACTGTATAAAAGAAGAGTCTATACAATCAGTATTTTTGAATAATAAAACAATCAAAAGAGAAACGACAAGCCTATGTGTCCTTTAAAAGTGGGTGAAGGCGAGGTGTAATAAAAAATTGGATAAGAATGATTAAAGTTGCAAAGGATGTAGCAATATTCATGTTAACTGCGGTTTGGGTTGTAATTATTTATTTGTAGAATACAATTCGTCTGGCAAAAAAACAATATTGAAACAGATCACTGTCCAACTGATACCAAATATTACGTTGTTGCCTTTTGTAGGCTTGACTGTGATTTGGTTTGTGGTATTATTTTAGCCATTTTTTTCGCGAATTAAGATAATTACTCTAATATATGCCACTTTTTAACATATTAATTGTTGCTTTTTCACCTGGCAAAAAGCTGATTAGAAACAGGTAAGGATTTATCAATTTGCCCTGCTTTGAAATAGGATTTTGTTTTGTAGATTGCAAATTGATTTAGAATTTATTTTACCTGTTTTATGCTCAAATTATCTCAACTATTTTACAGTCCTCAAACCACCCATCAACAAGCCATACTTTCAGAAGAAGAATCGCGGCATTGCGTGAAAGTGTTACGAATGAAAAAAAACGATGAACTACACTTAACCGATGGCAAGGGAAATTTATTTTTGGCAAAAATTGCTGAACCACACCACAAAAAATGTGTGCTCGACATTGTACGTACTATAGAGCAAACTCCTGCCCCACTGTACCATATTCACGTGGCTATAGCACCTACTAAAAACATTGACCGGATAGAGTGGTTTGTAGAGAAATCGGTAGAGTTTGGCATCCAACAAATAAGCTTTGTGCAATGCAATCGCTCGGAACGCAAGCAAGTAAAACTACCCAGGATTCAAAAAATTGCCCTCAGTGCTATGAAACAATCACTTAAGTTTTTTATGCCTCAAATTAATGAAATGGTAAGTTTCAAAAGTTTTATGGCTAACCTGACACCAGACGAAACCCGCTATGTTGCCCACCTCAACGAAGGTGAAAGAGTTTTTTTGAAGGATGTAGCACAAAAACACCAAAAATATTGTATTTTGATTGGGCCAGAAGGAGACTTTACACCTGATGAAGTAACCCTTGCCCTCAACAATGAGTTTAAAGCGGTGAGTCTGGGCAATAGCCGACTACGTACCGAAACTGCTGGCATAGCGGCTTGTCATTTGCTGAATATTGTCAATGAGTAGGTTTAGATGTCAGGCTTTACAAATTGCCCTACAAATAGTTAGAGATTTTAAAGCCTGCTTATTTTTAGCCGTTTATAATATCGTTGACTAACAGTGTTAGACCGATAGTTTATAGTAATAATGTTTAAGAGGCTTGTTGCTGAAAACCTGCCTCCATATAACAACAAAACCATATAATAAATAATATGAACACAAGAAAAATTGTATTGCTCTGCCTGAGCTTATGCCTGAGCCTGGGTTTGGTAAAGGCACAAAAAGCTACCTATAAAATAGCCAAACTAAAATACAATGGAGGAGGCGACTGGTACTCGAACAAAACCGCCTTGCCTAACCTTATCAAGTATTGTAACAGAAACCTTCAAATGAACATTCATTATGAAGATGATGTAGTGGAGGTAGGCAGCCCCGAATTATTTGCTTATCCTTTGGTACACATGACTGGGCACGGCAATGTATTGTTTAGCAGTTCGGAAGCAGAAAACCTGCGAAAATACTTGATTTCGGGGGGCTTTTTGCACATAGACGATAACTATGGGCTGGATAAGTTTGTCCGCTCAGAAATGAAGAAAGTATTCCCCGAACTCGATTTTGTAGAGCTGCCTTTTAACCACCCTATTTATAATCAAAAATATAAGTTTCCGAATGGTTTGCCCAAAATTCATAAACACGACGGCAAACCTGCGCAAGGTTTTGGTATTATTTACGAAGGACGTTTGGTATGTTTTTATACCTATGAGTGTGACCTGGGCGATGGATGGGAAGACACTGCCATTCATAACGATCCGCCAGAGTTAAGAGAAAAGGCGTTGCGTATGGGTGCCAACATTATTATGTTTGCTTTTACTACTTTTTAAATAAGCAGAGTACTCTGAACACTACATAAGTAAAGCGCTATTTCGCGCCTTTTGTTCACTAGCTTCTCTTCAAAATTTCTACCTTATCTACTTAGAAGCTAGGGTACTATACTGTTCAAAATTTAAAAAAATGCCCTAAAGCTTTAAGCCATCCTTAATTATTATGGCGAATTTATTTACTCAATATGGGGCTATTTTATTCAGAGCCCAATCAATTTTCAAAAAACGTCATTAAACGTCATTCTCCTCGGTCGCGTGACATACTGACCGACACGAATCTACGCTTAAACGCTGTTTTTCGGGGCATCGATCGGTTGGTGAAAACACACAACCGAGGTGGAGAGGGTGTTTTTTGGGTGAATTTGCTTTGGTATTTACTACAGAAATTTAGAAAAAATGAGGGGAAGAAATTCACTAATTTTGAACAGCCTACCTGACAGGTATGGAATAAGCCGAATGTAGTGGTTTTTATAGATTTTGAATATTTTCTTAGGGAAGAAATTCACTAATTTTGGACAGCCTAACTGTTAGCTCTTTTTTTACCACCTGTAATGACTCTTGTCGCTACAGGCGGTGTTTTTTTATACGCTTTATTTCAATACGGCATACTCTGGGGCAATCATTACCAGAAAAAGCGCCATATTTAAGCGTTGATCCTCAGGAGTTTTGGCAACTGCTGTAGTCATTACCTTTTTTGCCTGAGTCGACAATTGCCCACAGGCAAGTAAAATATCCAAATGCGCTATCAACTCTTTGGGCTTTGCCAATAACTCGTTTTCTTCTTCAAAGTCAAGTTTCATTTTTACACGACGCTGTACCCCTTGCCTATCATCTTCATCATCGCCAAAAGGACTATTTTCAAAACACCAATCGCTTACCTCATTGATATACCCAATAGAGGTAGATGAATTATGAATTTGAAACACAGGAGCCACCAATTGCTGATCGGCAATTGCCCCATTGGGTTGATAGTTGGGCAAATAGAAATTAAACACACTTTGGGCATACAAAGGAGCTTGTCCTATGCTTTCTTCCCAGCGTACCAGATGATTGATAAACACCCCGCGTGAAGCTTCGGCTTTAAACGCTTTTAAAAACCCAGTATAACGCAAAAGTGGCTCGCGCAACTTGCCTCCTTTGGGGTTGTTTTCGGCTCCGGTCTTTCTTATCTCTGGGTCAAGCAATATTGCCCTAATCACTGCTTTCATGTCTCCTCTTACCCCTTGCCCATTGTTATTAAAAGCATTTGCCACTCTATTGACATAGGCTGGGCCAGGGTTGGCACTGGTGAGCAATTGTATAAGGGCTTTGCCAATAAAAGGACCTACATTGGGGTGATAAAACAAGTTATCGATGGCATCATTAAAATCTTTCATACCAGTTTGTCCTGCGGGTATTACCTTGCCCCTCAGCAATTTTTTGGTACCCGACTCGTGCCATTCATCATACATTTTCATTGGATTTAACAGGGCTTTGTGTCGCTCTTCTCCTTCGAAATCGTCTACCGGAAACAACCACTTAGCGGTGGGACAATCACAACCAAAACCTGTAAATATTTTGGCAAACTCACGAATGGTAGCATTATCATAAGTAGGTATAAACTCTCCTTTGGCATCTTTTTTTCGAGTACCATCATTATTGAGTTCATACAAGCCAATAGAAAAGAGTTGCATTACCTCACGGGCGTAGTTTTCGTCTGGGTGAATATTTTTGGCTTTATCTCCTTTAGGGTTATACAAGTGGCTTAAATACATGCCCATAGAAGTACTACGGCTCACGGCTACCAGTAGGTCGCGGTAGTTGCCATACGTATGCTTACTCAATACCTCATAATAGGCGTTAGAAACGAGTGGTTCATCTGTAAAAAAATCGTTGGCAAAAGCCGACACTACAAAAATCTGACTCAAAGCATACGTAACTCTCTGGCGAACCAAGTCGGGCTGCCCTAGTACTAGGTTCCACCATACCGCCCTAAAACGAAATACTCCCGGTGGGTCATCCACGTTTTTTGAAAAATAAGTTTTCAACTCCTCCCCTACCTCAAGTACACTTTTACGAGGCAAAGCCAGTTGTTTGTCCAACCAGGTTTTGTACCCTTGTTGGGCTACATCTTTTATATCTTCTGAATGATAGCCAAGGGTGGCTTGCGCCAAAAACCTTGACGCATCTTTTAGGGGTACAGCAGGATAAAGGTTATCTTTTTGAGTTTGAACTAAAGACATTTTTTCAAAATAATTTAATCAATAAAATGGAGGGAATCAGATAGAATAAAGGCTATGATTTAACTTGCCATAAAACCAATGGGGGGCGTGCTACCCAGCGAATAAAAGTGGCGAAGGTTAGGAAAAATATCTGCCAAATCGGTGTTAGATACTCCAAACCAGCGAGCAAGTTCCGCAAAATATTCATCAGTAGACGTGGTAGGCAGCAATACTCCGTTGTTTACGTCCAGGTGGCTATTTAACGCTAACGAAGGATACTTTCCATACACTTTGCCTCCTTTTACTTTACCACCCATCATCATTACATTGCCTCCCCAGGCGTGGTCGGTACCGTTGCCGTTAGAGGTAAGCGTACGCCCAAAATCTGAAATAGTAAAAGTAGTGACCTCGTGGTGGGTTTGCAACTCTTGCATAGCCGTGTTAAATTCTTTGAGCGCTTTGCTCAATACTGCCAGCATTTTTCGTTGGCTTTTCAATACCCTGTCGTGGTGGTCCCAACCGCCAAATGTAATAAAGAAAGTTTGTCGATTTACATTGAGCGATTTACGCGCTGCAATAGTTTTAGCAACCATTTGCAAACTTTGTGAAATTTCGTTTTTAGAAAATACTGTCTTGACATTTACTTGTTGAATGGCTTTGCTAAATATTTCATGAGTAGCTTGTGAACCACTCACTACATCGGCGTAAGCCTTGGTAAAAACATCGGCATACTGCTGCTCCATCAAACTTTTTACTGCCGTAGTACGAATCTGATCCAACATATCATCGCCGCCATAATCTCTGATGCCTACACTGCCTAACCCTCGTGGCTCTATCGAATATTCTGCTATCTTATTGCCAGACTGAAACACGTTGCGTCCTGATAAAGATATATTCATAGAGATATTTTGGTTGGTGTTCATACTCTGCAAAATATCCGCCATACGTCCTCCCCAACCATAGGCGGCACGACTTTGAGGGATAGAGGTTTGCCATTGCTGTATTTGGTCGGCGTGCGAAAACAACCCTAAAGGCAATGATACTGACTGATTGGTGTATTGAGCTTTGGAGGTAGGCTGTACCAATGTGCCTACATTTGCCAAAAAAGCCACATCGCCTTTGTTAAATAACTCCTGAACTTCGGGCATTGACGGGTGCAGTCCTAACATTGGCTGTCCGGTGACCAAGGGCTTTAGCCCAAGTATGTGGTCTTTTTTAATGGCAAGGTTAGCCCTGGTAGTTGCATACTCGGCATAAGTACCTGCATCGTTAGGAATCAACATATTAAACGAGTCATTGCCTCCGGCTAACAGTATACACACCAGTGCTTTGTAATCTTTGTTTACAACCGATGAGCGAGCCGCTGCTTCATTGGTCATTCCTAAGTTAAAAAGGGAGGAAAAAAAGGTAGTTGTACCTATAGCAGCACAACTTGCTGTGCCTAAAAACTTGCGCCGATTCATGGTATTTTTATGCTGACCTTTAGCAGCTTTACTCTTTTTCATGCTTTCTTTTTCTTACTTTGATAATTGTATTGCCTGTTATACGGCATTTAATCAAAAAAGTATAGGTACCGAAAAAAAAGAGGCGAGCGCTTGTTCAAAACCAGCAAAAAAAACCAAATCCCCCGAACTTGGCTCGGGGGATTTAGAACTTTGCTAAAGCTCGATTCGTCTAACAAGTACTTTAAACAAAGCCTTTGCACTCGCTTGTTGTTAAAACTCATACAAACGACGGGCAATGTTCCAGCGAAAACGTACCGTACCCATTAGGTTGCGCTGGGTGCCCAAAGCACTGGTTTGCTGCCTTAAGGTAGCCTGCAAGTCGATGAACATATTATGAAGCAACTGGTAGCTGGCGTTAAAATCAGCAAATACCAGGTTGGTTTCAATGCCTTGGGCAATGCGGTTGCCATATTCTTGCTGAAAGGTTTGCGACGTAAAAATGTCTCTGCCCCAATTAGTACCTGTACTATCTGCCCCATAGCGGGTATACAACACTTTGGCGGCCAGCTGGAGGCGTTTGACGGGCTGGTAACGGGCTATGCCAATAAATTCATAAAAATTGGCTCCTATAGGATGCGCCAAGGCTTGGTTGTAATTGGTAAAGTTTCGGTACTTAAAATTGTGGCGATACATATATGGGCGAACAATGTTTACTTCGCCCCGCAGGTCGAGGTTGTTTACCCCCAGGGCATCTATATACAATAAACCCAACTGCCCGGCTTGCTTGTTACCCCACCAACCATTACCATTGCGTACCTCCGAAATCACAAACTCATCAATGACCAACTGTCCATACAATGAGAAACGCTTCAAAAAGTTCCATTTAAAGTCCATTCCCAACATGGCATTATCCGGGCTACCCAGCTGTTGCTCTGCCGAGCGATAAAAAATGATGGGATTAAGATAGTTAAAATCAAAAGTGCCACTGCCCCCATTCAAGTTAGTGGTATCATTACGGGCAAACATGACAGTCTCAAACAAGCCAATGTTAAAGTTTTTGGTAATGTTTACACTCAAGTGGTGCATGGCAAAGTATTTTTTGGGACGTAAGCCGTCAGCATTGAGCACCTCGGCGGTCAGTTGCCCAAAAATATTCTGGTAGTTGAGTTTCCAGACGTTGGTATTGAGCTTCATAAACAAGTAATTGCTGGAGTAGTCAGACAATGCCAATGACCGATAACCGTGCCCTACAATGTTTTTGTCGTGCCCAAACTGCAAGCTGATGTTCTTGACTACATCAAAGGTAATATAACCACGTGCGGTCAAAAAATCGACCTTGTCTTCGTTCAGTGGTCTTTTATAAAACCCCTCGTTTGGCACTGCATTGAGCCGCGTAATTTCGTTGGTGACATAGGTAGGAAAAAGCGCTTGATTATCAGTAAAAAAGGTATAAAAGCCTATTTTTTTACTAATCATTCCCCGTAACTCTACCCCTCTGCTGCTAAAGTAGGGAGTTTGGCTAATGTCGCCCCGCTCCAGGCCACCCCCTACCCCAATAACTGGGTTTACGTGTACCTCGAAGTCGTCGCTTTGGTAATGATAAAAATCTGATTTTTTTTCTAAAAAATACTTCAGAAAAGGACGCTTTGTATCATTGTCTGCGGTTTTGCTCCACTCCCAGTTATCATTGCGCAAATAGACAAGGTTAAACTCATCTTGTGGCGAAAGCCTCGTACTGTTTTTTTGCACACTATCGGCAAGTTGGGCAATGCCCTTGCGCGAATAAGGCTGTAATTGGGTAGGCAAGCTATTGAGAAACTTACCATTTTTGATCTCATACCGCTTAATGAGATGGGCGTAGTCGTTGTTAATGGGGGCATACACGCTTTGGGCTTGCGCCAACGAAGGCAACATACCCCAAAACAAACCCAAGCAAACACTATAAAGCAATGAAAGCTTTGTGAACTGTTTCATATATCGTTTTTTTCATTCCTGAGAAAGGGGGCTAATTTATAAAAATAGGCGGAAAATATAGTTTGATAGATAAAATGGTTTGATAGTTTTATTACTCTATTGCTTTATAGTTATATGGCTGAGGTACTCCGAAGTCTGCTCTAACGCAAGTTTAACGCGGTGTAACTTGTATCCTTAGATTTTAGAAAGTTTATGCTTGCACTCCGAACTTGATCCTGAGAAGCTACCTTGCTCCTGCTTCTAAAGCAATACAAGGCTGCCTCTGTTGTAGAAGCAACCTTGTACTTGAAATGTTTTAAGCCACTTGTAGCCAAGGGCTTGATTATGAAAAACTTTCCTTGCTCCTACTTCTAAAGCAATACAAGGCTGCCTCTGTTGTAGAAGCAACCTTGTACTTGAAGTGTTCCGAGCCACTTGTAGCTTACAGCGAAGGATTTGATTATGAAAAACTTTCTTTGCTCCTGCTTCTAAAGCAATACAAGGCTGCCTCTGTTGTAGAAGCAACCTTGTACTTGAAGTGTTCCGAGCCACTTGTAGCTTACAGCGAAGGATTTGATTATGAAAAACTTTCTTTGCTCCTGCTTCTAAAGCAATACAAGGCTGCCTCTGTTGTAGAAGCAACCTTGTACTTGAAGTGTTCCGAGCCACTTGTAGCTTACAGCGAAGGATTTGATTATGAAAAACTTTCTTTGCTCCTGCTTCTAAAGCAATACAAGGCTGCCTCTGTTGTAGAAGCAACCTTGTACTTGAAGTGTTCCGAGCCACTTGTAGCTTACAGCGAAGGATTTGATTATGAAAAACTTTCTTTGCTCCTGCTTCTAAAGCAATACAAGGCTGCCTCTGTTGTAGAAGCAACCTTGTACTTGAAGTGTTCCGAGCCACTTGTAGCTTGTAGCTAAGGGCTTGAAACTAATAGAGACACTAGTCAATCAAAAATTTTCTGGTAGACTTACCCACGCGCAAGATGTACAAGCCTTTGCCCAGTTTAGAAGTATTGATCTGAAAATTGCTATCTGATACTTTACCGCTCAACACTACACGCCCCAAGGCAGACATTACTGTATATACTTGTCCAGCCTGGTTGCTTCTCATATTGATATTTTGCCCAGATTTGGCAGGACTTGGGTACAATACTACAGTTTCGGCAGGCAAATTTTTAGCTGCACTTTCTACCGAAGCTCCACCAATGTTTACCGTATAGTCTTCTACCTCGCCATAAGTAAAGCTTTCGCAAGAAGTAGGCACTGCATTGTATTTCATTGATACACGCATACGAGTAGCGCCAGTAGTAGCCGAAGCAGGAATACTAATTGTGCCAGATACAGACGTACTTTGAGTAGCCGACTGAGTAAATACTTGCTCACCAGCATCGGTAAAGTCACCATCACGGTTAAAGTCAATCCATACGCTGTAACCTTCGCTGTATACAGTACCTGTCCAGGTAGGGGTAATAGTAATTGTAGCACTGCTGCCAGGAGCTATAGAGGTAGACGTAGAAGTAAAATCGGTGTAACCATTGCTTCCGTCAGAGCTATTGTTGATACTACCAAATACTACCTTACTAATATATTCGTCGCTCACATTATTACCTTTAGAAGCACAGTAAGTAGGTGCAGGGGTGGTTCCATTAGTAATGTTTACGGTGTAGTCTTCTACTTCACCATAAGTAAAAGTTTCGCAAGAAGTAGGCACTGCATTGTATTTCATTGACACACGCATACGGGTAGTTCCCTCTTTGGCGCTGGCCGGAATGGTAATATTACCAGTTACAGGAGTAACTTGGCTTGCCGCTTTAGTAAAGACCTGCTCGCCAGCATCACCAAAATCACCGTCTTGGTTAAAATCAATCCATACACTGTAGGCTTCGTTGTACTGAGTACCTGTCCAGGTAGGGGTAATAGAGATGGTAGTGGTAGAATTAAGTGCTACATCGGTGCTTGTCGCCGTAAAATCAGAATAGCCATTGCCGCCATCTGAGCTTTTGTTGATGCTGCCAAATACTACCTTACTAATATATTCATCGCTCACGTTGTTTCCTTTAGAAACACAGTAAGTACCTGGGTCGGGGTTACCGTCACCAAGCCCCATTGCATTCCAAAAGCTTTGTAACTGCGCGTTTGTTCCGCTATTGGAACCTGTAGAACAACCTCCGTGGGTGTGTACACCAATCGCGTTACCAGTAGCCTCATCAATTACAGGCGAACCAGAGTTACCACCCTCAGTATCTGTGGCATAGTACAATTTAGTACCAGTAGCACTCGAAAAAGGTCCGGTATGGGTTTGTTGGGTTTGGTTTCTTTCAGGGTTATAAGGATTGTTGCTGCTTTTTTCTACCCCAAAACCAGTAATTCTGATCGTGTTTGCAGCATTAGTTTGTACCACGTTGAAAGACTTGTTTTGAGCTGCCAATGCCGTCAAACCAGTCTCAGAGTTGGTGCCTAAGTTGTATACTGCCCAGTCTTCAGATGGATAACCAGTTTGCAATGAAGAAGTCAAAAGAGGATATTGGTCTTTTACTGGGGGGTGTACAATAGAGCCATTAGAGTTAGAAGCAGGTACATTGAATTCCAGTATTTGGGCACTTGAACCTGTACAGTGACCCGCTGTTACCATTTTACCGTTGGTAATTAACCACCCTGTACATCCTACTGGTACAATACGGCCAACTGCTGCATCGTTTGAAGGTATGCGATCGTCAGTACTACCACACTGCGACTTGATGCCACGGGTAGGATAACCCACAATCATTTGCTCCATTTCAAGAAAAACATGCCCTTTGTCGCGTGAGTCTTGAATAACCTGTACGCTCAATTGGTTACCATTAAAATAAGCACTAGAGTTGCCCCACTCTCTTAGCTGTCCACCAGTCAAAACTTGCTGTTGTCCATCTTTGTAAGAGGTGAAAATAACTTTGCTATACTTCCCAAGGTTAGCCTTAGAAATAATAAAACGCCCATAAATCGCATTTGTGGGCAACTGCACATCTTTCCATGAGTTGCCCGTAGTACGGGATTTACTGTCAAACTTGAAGTTTACTTTTTCTACCAGGTCGTTTAGAGGGGTTTGCGACCATGCTTGAAGATTTGCAAAAAAGACAAGCAAAAGTGTGGACAAAATCGAATTGATCGATTTTGCCCAGAATTGATTAATTTTCATCGTAAATAAGTGTATTTAATTGTGCGTAATATAATTGAATGATGCGAAAGTAGTAACTTATCGGGATGAAGCAAATTTATGCACTTGTTTTTTGATACACCTATTCAGAATATAAACAAGTACAAATATAACAAATCCATATATTATTTTGATTTATATTCAAAAAATCGCATAAATTCTAATATTTTAAGGAGAACACGTTTTATGGAGTGCAGCCTGGTACTGGCAAAATAAGTGAGTGAACCTATACAGGGTAGAATGAACAAAAAACAAGTCTTTTTCAAAGCCTAAGTATCACTCTGGCAATCAGTTGCAAAAAGTATAACTAATTGGTTAGTAGTAAAATGAAGGGAGGTTTTTAAAGAGGTTGAAGTAGATTTGATGAGCTTTTAACAGCCAAATATAGTGTACAATAAAAGTTATTTAACAAAATAATCTACTGTTTTTGAGGTTAAAACAAATAACTCATGTTTTTGTTTAAAAACTTCCCTGGTAGCAATCTTTTTTATAAAAAAAGGTGTAAGTTTTGAGTATTGATACAACAAAACAAGAGCAAAACTAATAAATATCCTCGGAGTATTACATCTAATTATGGGTGCAGCAACCACATCTATCGTTGCCGCACCTGAATAATTTTTACCGGGCAAGCCTCCGCTGCTTTTAGGTTATCGTCCAGTTCTTCGTCTCCTACCCTCACCGTATAAAACCCTTTTTTTTCAGTGGCACCTAATAACACACTCTTACCATCTTTTTTCGACATACGCCAGCGGTCATAGGCAAGCTCTACGCAATAATGGCAACCAATGCATTTGTGTCGTTGTTGGGTAATTGTAACCATGGCCTTTCAAGTTTGCTTACACCTCTACTACCTTATATAACTTATCTGATGGGCGAATTTTAGCCGCTACCTTAAACGAGCAAGCCTCACCTCGTTTGGCTTCGTCTACTATGGCATTGTTTACCCTTATTTCATATACACTTGTCTCAATCACTCCGGTAGTTTGTCCGGTAATGAGTATTTGATCACCTTTTTTCAACGATTGTGCCTCTATCTTAAACTCTCCCACTTGCAGGTTAGAAAAATAGTGCATGCCTTTACCTAGGTACACCTTTTTTTGGCGGGCTTTCGAGCCACTCGTGTCTGTCCACTCCCCTAACTTTTGCCCCAGGTAATAGCCTCCCCAAAAGTCTCGATTGTATACATTGTGCAAACGTTTCATCCAGCCTTCTACTCTGGCAGAGGTATAAGTACCCGCCTGGTAAGCATCTATTGCTTCGCGATAACAAGCAATCACGGTTTTTACGTATTCAGGAGCCCGCCCTCTGCCTTCTATTTTCAGCACATTGATACCCGTGTCTAGCAGTTGATCTAAAAAGTCTATAGTACACAAGTCTTTGGGCGACATAATAAACTCATTGTCAATATCAAACTCAAAGCCTTCCTCTTTATCGATGACAGTATAAGTACGGCGACAGTTTTGAATACAAGCCCCTCGGTTTGCCGATGAGTTGTGGGTATGCAAGCTCAAATAACACTTGCCCGATACCGCCATACACAAAGCACCATGCGCAAAAACTTCGAGCGCTACCAACTTGCCCGAAGGTCCGGTGATTTGTTCTTTTTTCACTGCGTCTGCTATCGCTTTTACTTGCTTGAGGCTTAGCTCACGCGCCAACACCATCACATCGGCAAAGTGGGCAAAAAACTTTACAGACTCTATGTTTGTAATATTGGTTTGGGTAGAAATATGTACCTCTACCCCCTGAGAGTGGGCATAACTAATCACTGCCTGGTCGCTGGCAATGATGGCTGTAATATTATGTTTTTTTACCTGCTGTACAATGCGTTTAAACAACGACAAGTCATGGTCATAAATAATGGTGTTGAGGGTAAGGTAGGTTTTAACGTTGTATTGTTGGCATATTTTAGCAATTTCACCCAAATCATCCAAGGTAAAATTCATAGTGGCACGGGCGCGCATGTTGAGCTGATCTACCCCAAAATATACCGAATTGGCGCCTGCCTGAATGGCGGCCATCAACGCTTCAAATGACCCTGCCGGAGCCATGAGCTCTATTTGCTGCTCTATCATCAATTACAAGTTTAGAAAGCCACAAATATGAAGGTGAAAATCGAGGTGTAAAATGATTTTTATCATAGCACGTATTCGTTTTTTTTCAACTATTTCACTTCAATTAATTGATATAGTAAAAGTTTTTAAACTTGAAAAAACAGTTTCACGCTTCGTCTGTATTACACTTAAATTGGGGAGTTGTGTAACAAACCTGCCAAAAACTTACTTAGCCACCACCGCAAACACGCATCAAACTCAAAATTTTTACTTTACCCGCAGTATTTTCCGCTTATCCATTGACATTTGTCTGGCAGGATATTTCTGAGCAAAACCAGAAATAATACAAGTAACTAGTGGTCAGTAACAGCAAATTAAAATATGCATTATTAAAAAATGTCTTACACCCGCTACTTAAGTATTTGATTTTTTTATTAAATTTAAAGATTGACCCAGCGCACGAAAGTAAATTTAACATGAGTGATTTACAGGGAAACATAGACGAAAATAATATCTTGTGTATTGGGTGAATCATCTAACTTTTTTTAGAAAATAACCGTATTTCTTAAAAAAGCTGTAATGACACACGAACACGTTAATTAAACAATTATGACAGAGCATCAAACACCTGAGAACGAGAACTTAAAGGAGTTTCAGGCAGACAAAATCAAATCAAAGCATTTTGCCTGCCGAATTTGGGGACATGATTGGCAAGGAAATAGTTTGAAACGAACCTGTACCCGCTGCAAGAAAACCCAAACCGCCAAGTTTACTACCAACATTTGGGTAGATGTAGAAAGTTAAGCCAGTGTTACAAAGGTTAGTTTTTGTTAACCTACACAACACATTGTATACGACACCACTCATATCTAAATATAATACAAATCCCCTCACTTGAATATTTTCAAACGAGGGGATTTGTATTTAGGTCAATAGTTAAACCTCAAGCATTTAATTAATCCAGGACAAAACCATCTATTTCTTCGCCTGCCAATGCCTTTTTGGTCAATTGTACAATGGCCCATTCTGCATCAGTTTTGCCCCCCGAACGTGCTACCTCTTTCAATACTTGAGCATCTACAGCCATAGTTTCTTCTACCCTCTTTTTAGTATGCTCTTTTGCTTTGCGGCTACGATTTTTCATTCGTAGAATCTCTTTATCGAAACGTGCCACAAAAGGTTCATTAAGCGCTTGTTGACTTATTTCATGCGATACAAACGCTTGTACAAAAGCATCGGCATGCTCAGACAAAAACGCCAGTACCTGGGGTTGGTCTTTGAGTTGATCTTTGCGCTGCGTAAGAAATTCCATTCCAAATGTGCGTACCTCTTTGCTGGGGCTGTCGCATAAAGCCAAAGCAGCTTCTCTTTCATCGTCAGAACCAGCCGCCAATCCATTGAAATAAGCACGCCCGGCAGCCATTGTATCAGGAATGCCCGACTCTAGCAATTGTAGCCCAAACATAATGCTCATGCCCATCTCGGTGGCTTTGGCAAGCCCCCATTGACGCAATGAAGGTAATTTGTGGTAACACAAGCTTCGCAAAGGCGCTGCACCTGCTGTAAACAGGTCTTCGTTGTTTTTTACCCAAGCCAATAATGCTTGCTCAAAAGAAGGATGGTTGATTTCGAGTACCGAGGCATCTTTTTGTTGCTGAAAAAGTTCAAAAAAGCCTTGATCTTCTATCAAACGATTGCTCAAAACCTGACTTTCAGCAGAGAGTACCCGCTCAAGAATATTTTTCCAGAAACCAACTTCGTTTTGTTTATGCAGCAATTGTTGATATACTGCTTTGCTGAGGTTTTCCCAAGCCTGATCGTTGGCAGTAGCCACCAAGGTCAGCAACATTTCAAAGTTCATCCGCAGCATCACCTCACTTATCAACTCGGCAGGTATACGTGAGCCAAGGTTTACATCACGGCTCAGCTTATCTGCCAAGTGCTTCAAAAACAAGCTTTTGCGATTACTACTATTAGGCAAACCATAGATGTATGCCATCAAACGTTCCGCCAGTTGATCATACTTAAATACATGCCCACAAAGGTTGCTTGCCCCGGCATCAGACACCTTGGCGATATCTAAGAGTTGAAAAAAGGCATCTATAGCCCAATCATTACCATAAATGTTCGAAAAGCCATTATTTACCCCCCAACTGTCTTTAAACAAGTCTTTATTTTTAAGTTTTTGCAAGGCTTCAGCCAAAATACCCTCTTTTACATCTCCCGGAAAAACCGCCAACCTTTGCAAGTGATACATAGGTTGCTTAATCAAGTCAAGTTTCAGGCGATTTACCAAAAAATCATAAACCCTTTTATCTCCATCTGAGATAATGTCGTTCAGAATATACTCAGGCAAACTATTTAGGTAATGCCTGCCACTATAATAATTCATAAAAGCATTGATTCCTGCCTGGGTAGTGATGGCATTGATAAAATATGCACGCTTGATGCGGTTATTATGCTGATAGTCGGTGAGTTTACTCCATACTGAATAAATTCCCCAGGATAATTTATCAGATAATCTCCAGCCAAAGTCTGCTATGTAAGGCGACACATTGTATACATAAGGCTCAATGTCTCGGGCATACATGTAGCGTTGGGTAAACTTGGTAATCAGCTTTTTGGCAAGTTGCTTATACAACTGTTCGTTGGCGTTGGTACCCAAAGCTTTAAGCCACTCCATGGCATCGCCCTCCTGAGCAAAATCGGCTCCTTGTAACGCCAAATCATTCAGTGCTTTGTGCTTAGACTGAAGCAAAGCTGGGGCTATAGGCAGAATACTATCTGGCTGAATCTCTTGAGCATACTTTTGCTGTACTAACTCCAGCGCTTTTACAATACGTTTGCCGTTGTTGCCTACACGCAATTCATTAAAACTGTATTTAAACAGGTGTTTGCCATAGTCTTTGTACCACTTAGCGCCTTTATTGGGTCGATTGGCATCGGTTTCATCTATTTTTTTGCGAATAGTGGCATTGCTATACAACCACATTCCAGCAAACAATGCGGGCTTGACCCCCTGAAACAAAAACGTTTGGTATGCCATAGCAGTAGCAGTACGCTTAAGCCAATGCGAGGGTGCACTGAAAAATTTCTCCAGCACTTCTTCGCTTACCTGGGTAGGGGTAGCTTGATGATGGTCTAATATCTTCACCGCAAATTCATAAATTTCCCAAGGCAGATTTTTCATTAGTAACTCTTGCAAAAAATTGAGGTGGCCATCCCAAACCTCAGGTTGTCCGTCTTCTCGGCGGTGTAAATGATAACGATTGCCATCAAAAACAAACTTGCCTTGTCCGTGCCCTTTTTGGTGAGCACGACGAGAGTTACCCAACAATATATCAGCGCTTATCCATTGATAACTTAAGTTAAACGGAGGCTTATCGGCCTGAAAAACAAGCAGTTTAGAAGCTATTTGGAAATAGTATTGAGGCTGCTGAACTGCCAGAGTGCGCAAAAATCTACGAGCACGGCGTTTCATATAACGCAAAGTAGCGTGGGTGGGATAAGGGCTCTTTACATCTTGGGGGTTGATACGGTCAATCTTAAAAATCAAGTGGGTCAACATCAACAATTGGTTATTGGTCGACTCAACATCTATAGCATGGCGGTCTTGTGAAGACAAACCCAAAAAATAAGTCTCTGTTTTTTTATAAAGTGTTTTGAGTATGCGCCAATAGTTTTTTTCCAAAGGAGATTTTTTGATGAATTGAATAATATCAAACACATCTTTATCATTGGCAGGGGGAAAGTTTTGCAATAATGATTCATTTAACATAGGAGACCTCCTTCTTATAAATAATTGATTCTTAAGCTCTTAATAGTATTGGTGTTTATAAAAAGTTATAGCTTAACTGATCAACACCCTTGCATTGGTGACTGCGTATAACTTTTTTGATTTCATTGATAAGTCTTGTTACTACTCACTAGGGACTAGCGGAAATCACTGTAGGCGTATGGTGCGGGATACCGTCAATTCTATTATTAATCGAATTGAGCTTTGCTCATTCAGCTATTCTTAATGAAAGAATTGACGGTATCCCGCTAAAATACGCTGAATGACATTGCCGTATAGTGATGTATGGAAAGCTTGACTTCTGCTGCGACGAAACATCGCACGAAATGCTAACTCAACTTACAACTTTACTTTATTCTTCACTCACTTAAAATAAGTGGGTGTTGTGTGCTTGTATTTTTACCAAATATTGTGACTACTCACTGGTATTTGTAATAATCATTGCCAGCGTAGCAAGAGACAAACAGGCAGGCATTAAACCGACGCTGCTTTTTGGCTCTTCAACACGCCAAATGAAATTACTATAAATGATGTTTGGATAGCTTTACTTTGAGTAATACCCCCTAGCCTAAAAATACGCTGAATGACATTGCCGTATAGTGATGTATGGAAAGCTTGACTTCTACTGCGACGAAACATCGCACGAAATGCTAACTCGATTTGAGACTATACTATCAATAAGTAATAAAAAAATGATGATTATTTGTTACTTCTTGCCTGAGACCAGCGGAAATCACTGTAGGCGTATGGGAGGCTAGGGTTACTATACCCCATAGTAAAATTGACCATTGAGGGCTTCGCCCGTTCAGCTAAATTCGATTATACTATGGGGTATAGTAAATTAGAATACGCTGAATGACATTGCCGTATGGTGATGTATGGAGAGCTTAACTTCTACTGCGACGAAACATCGCACGAAATGCTAACAAATATTTTCAATATTTTGAGATGTTTATAACTTTTTATAAACACTTTCTTGCTCATTTGTTTGGCAAATATAAAACAATGTTAGCAAAAAACAAATGCTTGTGTTAAAAAAAACCAACAATTTTCAAACCTCTCCCTCAGTATCACTAACAACTTATTAATCAAATACTTACAACAAGTGATGGCTTAAAAAGTAAAAAAAAAGAGCTTGATGTTGTCCTCTTTTTAGCTTTACTTTTTAAATTGATTAGTAATTATTTTTTCTTTAGCCATTTACCTAATATTACCATCAACACTCATTCTATATGACCATACGAAACTTATTTACCTTGTTTTTCATTAGTTGGCTGGGGTTGTCGTGCCAGGCACAAAACACCCAATCAATAAACTTCAAACAAACCCGTATCATCTGGGATACCTGGGGGGTGCCTCATATCTACGCTAAAAACGACCAAGACCTGTTTATGGCTATGGGCTGGGCACACATGCACAACCACGGCAACCTCATACTAAAAATGTATGGCAAGTCACGGGGCAAAGCCGCCGAATATTGGGGAATGCGCTACCTGCACAATGACAAGCTCATCCACTCGCTGCAATTTCCGCAGTTGGCAAAACGATGGCAAAAAAAACAACACCCTACCCAAAAAAAACACATTGAGGCCTTTGTCAAGGGAATGAACAAATACGCCCAGGCACATCCCAATCATTTTGACAAAAAATATAAAGTAGTCCTTCCAGTAACCACTAACGACATTCACCTACATTTGATGTATGTAGTATTTACACGGTTTGTGGGAGGTAGCGAACTAGGCAGAGTACAAAAATGGGCCGACAAAGGCTCCAATGCTTATGCCATAGCTCCTTCCCGGTCGGCAAGCAAAAATGCCATGTTGGTGCAAAACCCTCACCTGCCGTGGAGCAATGAGTTTTTGTTTCACGAAATGCACCTTATAAGCCCCCGTCATAATACCTATGGGGTAAACCTGGTAGGCTTGCCAGGCATAGCCATTGGTTTTAATCAACACCTGGGCTGGAGCCATACAGATAATACTATAGACAATGCTGATACATACGAACTGGAACTCAAAGATGGGGGATATGTAATGGATGGAGCAGTCAAGCCATTTGTAAAAACCCGTACGACCATCCGGATAAAAACCAAAGAGGGCAAGTTTCAGCGCAAAACCATTGACTTGCTTGCCTCGGAGCACGGTCCTGTAGTAAAAATGAGCAAACGCAGGGCTTTGGCAATAAAAATGGCAGGCACCAATGCCCCCAATATGGCTTTACAATGGTGGAAAATGGCTACTGCCAAAAACCTTCGCCAGTTTGAAAAAGCCCTCAAAATGCAGCAAATTCCGTTTTGGAATGTGATGTATGCCGACAAAAAAGGGAATATTTTCTATCTATTTAACGGACGAGTACCAGTGCGTTCTAAAGGCGATTGGGTTTTTTGGAACAATGTAGTAAAAGGCAATACAACAGCTACTCTATGGCATAAAATACATGCTTACAAAGAGATGCCTCAAGTGAAAAATCCACCACAAGGTTGGCTCCAAAACGCCAATGACCCACCTTGGTCGGTTACTTTTCCACCATTGCTTATACCCAAAAACTATCCCCCCTATATGGCGCCTATCAGAATGGGTTTCCGTCCGCAACGCTCTGCCCGAATGTTGGCTGAAGATACGTCGATTACTTTTGACGAACTGGTTGCCTACAAACACTCTACCCGCTCTGAACTGGCTGACCGCATTTTAGACGATTTGTTTGCCGCCATAGACCAACACGGCAATGCGTTGAGCCAAGAAGCCAAAAAGGTATTACAAAACTGGAACCGACATTTGGACAATGATAGCAAGGGCGCTTATTTGTTCTATGCTTGGGCATCTAAAATGGGATTTTGGCGCAGTAAAATGTACAAAACCCCCTGGAATGCGGCTCAGCCTCGTACTACGCCTGATGGCTTGGCTCAGCCCAAAAAAGCAGTAAAAATGTTGAATGCCGTGGCGACTTACCTTAAGCAAAAACACGGCAAGCTCACCGTTGCCTGGGGTAAGATGCACCGCCTGAAATACGGCAAGTATAACTTGCCTGCCAATGGTTCGGCGGGGGGCATTGGAGTATTTAGAGTGGCTTGGGAGGGCTACACCGACAAACAAGGAATCAATTATGTAGGTGGGGGGGACTCTTGGGTAGGGGTGATTGAGTTTGGCAAAACTGTCAAAGCCAAAGTATTATTAAGTTATGGCAACTCTACCCAAAAAACATCCAAGCATTATGGCGATCAGCTGCCTTTGTTTTCTAAGAAAAAGCTCCGCAATGCTTGGTTTTACCCTCAGGATGTATTTAAACACAAGGTAAGAGAGGAAGTATTTGATTAATCTTATATATGTTGTTTTGCTTGCGTAAAAAATATTGTTTTCAATCAAACCTGTTTTTTGCGTAAGCAAAGATATGCATCAACACCTAAGGACTTGTCGCTTAAAGCTTGCTCCTGCAGAAACTACCACCCCACCACCTGCTTGTCAAAGAAAAACTTACCAGTGGGTATTTCAGTGTGGACAGCAAGCCATACTGGGGTCTCGGCACCTTTTTCTATGGTACGTTGGGCGTTTACCCCTCCCATATCGGTTTGTACATGCCCTGGATGGCAAGCGTTTATTTTAAGTAAGGGGTATTCTACCGAAAGGTGTAAAGTAAAGGCATTGAGGGCAGCTTTAGACAAACGATAGGCAGTGTAGTTGCGGTTCATGTCGCTCATGGTTCCCAAAAAACTAGACACATTCACAATGCGCCCCCCTTTGCTGTTATGGAGCAATGGAATGAGCTCACGGCTAAAAAATATCGGGCCGTACAAGTTAGTCTTGAGGGTTTCATCCAGTACCTGCTCAGTAAGCGATTGCAAACTTTCTTTCAAGAAAATACCTGCGTTATTAATCAACACGTCTAAGTAGGCATACTTTGCTTCAATACGTTGCGCAAACACCTTAAAAGAGCCTGTTTTGCTCACATCTAACACCTCACCTTGTACTTTTAATCCCGTGTTGGCAAGACGAACTACTGCTTCTTGCACCTTGTCAGAAGTACGCGCGGTCAATATGACTTTATGTCCCATTGTAGCAAGCTGGCGGCACATTTCAAAGCCTATGCCCCGATTGCCACCAGTAACTAGTATAATTTTGCCAGGTGTCATAAATTTGAGACTAAAAGTTGAAACAAACAATTTTGAAGAAGGGCGAATCTACGGCAAAAACTTGCATAATCCAATGAGGTCGATAATTTAGTACCAGATGTTTAAACACACTCAAACTCTAAGCTTATATCTGGAGTCCGACAGTCCACAAAACATGGTAGTTTCGCAAACCATCAAACAATACTTCCAGGATAAATTCGCATTCCGGCACGTGATGGACACACCTATAAAGCCCGTTAAAAAGGTGGATCATCGTCTAAATTGCTTGGAGGAAAGATGCTGCCCGTGCTCTCTTCGGGGCGGGGCGAATCATCGGCAGGGGGTGGCGGGGTGGGAGGTCCTGGCTCATTTACCTTGCTACCTAAAGTAATGGCGCCAGACATGTCAAACTCAGACGAACCCCCAGAAGGAAAGCCTCCTCCCATGTCCATACCAAAAGTATCGGTTTCGAGGTCTTCAAATTTGGTATACTTTCCAATAAAACGTAAAGGAATATCAGCCAGCGAACCATTACGGTGTTTGGCTATCATGACCTCCCCTACTCCAGCTGTAGAGTTTCCGGTGGCATCTTCGGTAATGCCGTAATATTCGGCACGATACAAGAAAGCTACCATATCGGCGTCTTGCTCTATTGAGCCCGATTCACGCAAATCTGACAGCTGAGGTCTTTTGTCTCCTCCGCGGGTTTCTACCGCACGACTCAACTGCGACAGGGCTATTACAGGTACATCCAGTTCTTTGGCGAGTTGTTTCAACGCCCTCGAAATAGAAGCAATTTCTTGTTCACGGTTACCCGCCCCTCCTTTACCCGTGTTACCAGTCATTAGCTGTAGGTAATCGATAATTACCAGTTGAATGTCGTGTTGGGCTTTCAAACGACGACACTTTGCCCTCAGCTCCAGGATAGACAAGGCGGGGGTATCATCAATAAATATGGGGGCTTCAGAAATAGTGGCAATTTTTTGATATAAGATTTCCCACTCATGGGGTTCCATTTGTCCTTTCTTAATTTTTTCACTTTCTATCTGGGCTTCCGACGATATAAGACGGTTGGTGAGCTGTACTGCCGACATCTCCAGTGAAAAGAAAGCCGCAGGTTTGCCAAAGTCTACTGCTGCATTGCGCAAAACCGTCAGCGAGAAAGCTGTTTTACCCATCGCAGGTCTTGCTGCCAAGATTACTAAATCAGACTTTTGCCAACCTGCTGTTACCCTATCGAGCGCCGTAAGTCCAGTAGGAATACCGGTAAGCCCATCTTTTTGGTCGCGGCGTTCTTCTAATTCTTTGATGGCATCTTGCATGATAGTGCGCATGTCTGCGTAATTTTTTCTGATGTTATTTTCAGAAATATCAAACAAGGCTTGTTCAGCTTTGTCAAGCAAGGTAAACACGTCAGAACTGTCTTCGAAAGCTTCTTTTTGAATTTCGGAAGATATGGCAATTAAATCACGTTTGATGGCTTGCTCGGTAATGATACGGGCGTGGTATTCAATGTTGGCCGCCGAGTTTACCATAGAGGTCAGCTTCATGATATAAGAAGGTCCTCCAACCATTTCGAGCTTGGCCATTTTACGCAATTGTTGGGTCACAGTGAGCATGTCTACTGGTTGCGACTCTGAAAAAAGCTCAAAAATTGCCTGGTAAATTTCCTGATGAGCAGGTTTATAAAAACTATTCGGTTTTAATACATCTATAATATCGGTCAGTGCATCCTTTTCTATCATCAACGCCCCCAACACAGCTTCTTCTAACTCTATTACCTGAGGGGGTACTTTGCCCAATTGGTTGGCTAAATAAGCACTTTGGGAATTTCGACTCTTGGCAGGTTTATTATTACTTTTGCTATTGTCTGTCAATTTTGTAAAGTTTTTAGGGTGTTCAAAAAACGCTTTGTTTGAATATAATAATCAACAGGTGATACTTACCCATTGCTTACCAAACACAGCCCAACACTTGTAATAATTCTCCCCTACGGAACATTTGTATACCCTTTTTTTGCAGTAGATAAGTAATTGCGATTTTTTTAATTCTGAATTAGCTAAAGTAACACTCAAACTCTTACAGGTTTTTGGTTATGAGTGTACAAGTTTTTCAAGACATGAACCCACCTACTACCAAAGAAATTTGGTGTATAACTTAGTTAATATATTATCTTTTGCAACTTATTTTTTAATCAATGGATAGATGTATGATTAAGTTCAGGCATACATCTTCAGTATGATTTGTATAGGGATTACTAAACAAAAATACATATTAATTTACTAATAACAGAAGGGTCAAATCAAAAATATTTACTAAAAAAGTCTAAGGTTTTGGCTATGAGTTGATTAAATCATTGTAGTATTTTTGTAGAAGTTTACTTGCTTGTTCAATCGTTTTTTTCGATGCTGCTGCACCTAAGCCCACCTGGACACTTTTCATATTCACCTCACTATCAGTACTTTAACACACAAAAAACATTTAACGCCCCTTTCCCTCTGGTTAGTGTCTTGGGTACACTGCAAATGAAATGTAATTTAGCCTGTAGGTTCAGGTTTTTATAAGATACCTTGCATTACATAGAACTTTCTATTATTTTTGTCGTAACTAAGAGAAAAAATATTTTTTTATTCCAATACTTGGTATTACATAGAACCTTTGATAGACGTGTATATGTTTAATCAAAGTAAATAGTTTACTCAATGTTAACATTTATCATAATATTATGAACATAGAAAACACACAAGTACAGATGCGTAAGGGCATTCTGGAATTTTGCATTCTCCATATCATTTCGCGTGGCGAGATTTACGCATCTGATATTCTTAAGGAGCTCAAAGATGCAAAAATCATTGTGGTAGAAGGCACACTTTACCCTTTATTGACTCGCTTACGCAAAGCTGACTTACTGGCTTATAGCTGGAAAGAGTCAAAACTTGGTCCTCCACAAAAACACTACACATTGACCGAAAAAGGCAACGAGTTTTTACAAAAACTAAATATTACGTGGAACGAACTGGTATTGTCTACCAATAAGATTATTCAAAATAAGCGAGAAAGCATTGAGATACCAACACTGGAAGAGATAAAACTCAAAAAGAAATAAAACCTAATTAAAACCATCAATCGACTTTAGACAAGCACTTAATAAACTCAGCACATATAACCATGAAAAAAAATATTAGCATCAACATTAGTGGGATCATCTTCTACATAGAAGAAGATACCTACGAGCAACTCAAAACCTATCTCTCTTCGGTAGAGCAGTATTTTGCCTCGTTTGAAGACAGTAAGGAGATTATAGAAGACATAGAAAACCGTATGGCTGAAATTTTTATGTCAACCCTCAATAGTGGCAAGCAAGTGATTACCCAAGAGGATGTAAACCATCTGATCACTACCATGGGGAGCGTTGCCGACTTTCAGGCAATGGAAGACGACCCTGCCTACCAACCCATTGCTTCTAACCCAGTGTTTAACGATGGTGGGCTTGAGCTACAAACCGAAGCCGAGTACCAGGCGTCGCTTAAGGCACAGCCGACAAAGAACCCTCCGGTTAAAAAAGCCACCCAGACCGAAAAAGCATACGCAGAGGACTTGAACTTCAATGTAGAAGACAACCACCGCCATACTGCCGAACATGTGCCACAAGCTGTGGCTAGTCAGGTGCCACGCCGAACCCGTGGTAAGCGCTTGTATCGTGATGGCAACCACAAGATTTTGGGTGGGGTGGCTTCAGGGCTTGCCCATTACTTTAACATGGATGCCATGTGGGTGCGTCTTATTCTGATTGTACTTACCTTTGGGCTGTTCTTTGCCCCGGCAATTCCTGCTTTTACGCTGATCAGTTACCTTACCCTTTGGGCAGTGGTGCCTTTGAACAAAGAGCTGGAAGAAAACCCTCAAATCAAAAGATTTTACCGCGACCGCAACCGTTCTACCATTGGTGGAGTAGTTGCCGGGCTATCGCATTATGTAGGCATAGAGCTTGCCCTATTGCGTTTACTATTTGTATTGGGTATTGCATTGGGTGGTGCCAGTATTTTACTATACATTATTCTCTGGATCATTTCGCCTGAGGCAAAAACCATTACCGACCGTATGAAAATGGAAGGTGAGCCCATTACCCTCAAAAATATTGATTCTACCCTACGTAAAACAATGAGAGTACCCGAACAAAGAAACTACAGTACTACCAAAGCCGGACAAGTTGTGATGTTTCCTTTCAAAATGGCTGGAGTACTCATCAATAGTCTAAGTCCTTTGATTCGTCCGTTTTTTGTGCTTGCCTCCGAAAGTATTCGCATTGGTGGGGGATTTTTGGCTTTTATTATGGGCTTGAGCATGACAGTGGGCTTAACCATTGCCGTTATTTTTACCTTGGGTAACTTTCACTTTGAAGGAATGTACTTAGGACCAGTACCTGCCAGGTTTTACTACAATAGTATGGAATTACCCGCCTTGCTTGCTACTAGTATGTACTTTACCCTACTCATACCAAGTTTGTTTATCATAGGTTTAGGCATTTCGTTATTGTTACGCCGCTGGGTTATTCGGTCTCGTTTTGGCTGGACAATGGCAGGGCTTTGGGTAGTCAGTCTGATTGGCTTGGGTGTAGCGTTGCCCCCCAACATCAACAACTTTGGCTACACCAACACATCGGGCAAAGTAGAGTATTATACTTTTGAAGGAAAAGCTCCTGTAATGTTGGACATGAACCCAAATAATGGAATGAAAGACTACCGACGCAGTAAGTTGACTTTGCAGGGTTATGGCGAAGCCGCTTTTAAACTAGAGCATAGCTTTGGCGCTGCCGGAGAGAGTTACCAGGATGCTGCCAATAATGCACAAATGATTGAGTATGGGGTAGCAAAGGAAGATAACACGTTACTTTTCGACAGAAACTTTACATTTAAGTCTGGGGCCAAGTTTAGGGCACAAAGTAACAAAATGAGACTATACATTCCTTACGAAAAGGAGTTTATAATGACCAATAGCCTGCGTCACATTATTTATAATACGATTAACAAAAATGGGTACAGTGCTCGCGATATGGATGGAAAAAACGTGTGGAAGTTTAAAAAGAGTGGTCGTTTGGTATGTATAAGTTGTAAGCATAGCCCCGATGAAGAAAAAATTGCCCGTTATGAAAACAGACGTGGATATTACAATGATAATGACAATCGCGTGAGCCACGAAGAACAAAACCAAGGTGATGGAACAAGGGCATTTAAGGTAAATAATTTCAAAAAATTAACCATTGGTGGTGTATTCAAGGTAAAACTGGTAAAAAGCAACGAAACCAAGGTAGTAGCTAAGGGGCGTGAAACAGATTTGGACAAGTTAAAGCTGACCCAAAATGGTGAGCAAGTAAAACTGAGCCTTAAAAGAGGCAGCCACCGTAACATTGTATTGGAAATAAGCACTCCAAGCCTTGAAGCTTTGAACCTGTCGGGAGCTTGCAAGCTTACTGCCAGAGGTTTTAGCGAAGGACGAATGAATCTGGACATATCGGGAGCCTCTAAAGTTGAACTAAAAGACGGCAACGCTGACAATGTAAAACTAAACATAAGTGGTGCTTCCAAAATTATGGCGTATGACTTTGCTGTAAAAAATGCTGAACTGGAGCTTTCGGGTGCCAGTAAGGTATATGTACAGGTAGCCAACAAACTTGCGGTTGAAGCCAGTGGCGCCTCAAAAGTACGTTACAAAGGCAACCCTACTTTGCAAAGCAATAGCTCTGGCGTAAGTTCTGTAAGAAGAGCGGACTAAGCCACGTGGACAAAAGTTGATGCTGATGACTTTGTCAAGAGAATTGAATCTGTAAACCATATAACTATTATGCACTCCATATAAAAACCTAACTTAAAAACACCTGTCAGTGGCAGGTGTTTTTTTATTTCACTGATCACTAAACAATTAATAATCAAATATTTACATATTTATTTAATTGTATTTTCTTACTTTTAGCAAAAAAAACTTGTACACTTTAAGGGTTAAAATGAGCGGTTTTGTCTCTTTGTTAGTAAAAGACCAGCTAAAATAGGTACATACTATTGGTCTTTCATCAGGCATTTTTGACAAAAATTTATAATCGTATGAACATTGTTCTATTAAAACAAGAAGTTATCAAAGCTTATCAAAGGGTGTATTTACACCAGGAAATAGAAAAACAAAAAAGAGGGTACAAAACCTCCTCTACCGATATTGAAAAAAGATTGTTACAACTAAAAAAGCTGATCGAAGAAATCGACAGTAGTCGCAATACTGTCTGTCTTTGCCAAGAGCTTGAAAGGTGCCATGTCTACTTTCACCTACACCCTGAAGCTCAAAAATTACCCCTGCCCATCAATGTTACACAAGATTTTTTTTTCTGTAAAGGTTGGGAAAACTATATTTTGCAACGAAAGGCAGGCTGTGACAAGAAGCAAACTCAATAGTATTGAAAACTTGGTAAAAGTCATTTTAGCCATATAATCAGCAAGATTTTGACAGGAAATCAAGTTTCAGGAACCTCAGCAGCCGTTCATTTCCCCGAATCAAGTTCGGGATCATGGATTTTCTTTAGCTAAAAAAACGAACCAAAAAAAGCCGCCGCTGTAGTTTGATCGCTAAAATTTACTCCATTACGCCTAAACAGCTCAAACACTCACTCGTTCCTCGTTCGGTAATCTGTTTTTAACGGCTCCATTTCGTAAATTTCTTAACGCTAACAAACTAAGGCGGAATAGAAGACGCTGTTATTCAAACACTTTTGATACTTGATAAAATAAATCAACAATTCAAAGAAACTAATTATCAGTTACTTATAAAGTTTTACCAAATTCTCAAAATAGTAACAAGTCCTTGGATGCCAACACATATTGGTATAGTGCGTCCTTGGGCTACAAGTTATAACCAACAAGGGCTGGTTTGGGGCTTCTCTCTCTAAAATTTAAAATTATAAGTAATAGAGGGAAACAATCCTCCCAAAATAGAGAGACGGGTCGCTTCGTTTTGGGCAGTGCCGTCTCCTATAAAATAGATTGAGTAAGCGTTTCTGCGTGCATACACATTGTACACCGAAAAAACCCACTCTCCCTTCCAACGTCGCTTACGCTTGGGCTTGCCCTTGAGAGTCAAAGAAAGGTCTAGTCGGTGATAACTGGGGATTCGGTTTTGGTTGCGGGTGCTATAGTCTAGCACGGTAGAACCCATAAACTGATACTTAGCACTCGGAAAAGTCACTGGACGTCCCGTACTCAGGGTAAAATTTGCCGAAAGGCTTACTCTTTTGTTAAAATCATAAGTAGTCGTTAGGTTCAATAAGTGGGTTCTGTCATAGTCTGCTGGGTAATACGCCCCGTTATTGACTCTATCTTCCGGAAAATCACTGTCGATTTTACGCTCAGACCTTGCCAAAGTATAACTTAACCAACCACGAAACTTCCCTGTATTTTTTCTTACCATCAGTTCTAGTCCATAAGCGCGCCCATCGCCACTTAACAACTCCGTTTCAAGGTATTCGTTCAACAACAGGTTTACTCCGTTTCGGTAATCAATCAAGTCGTACATTTTTTTGTAATACACCTCTGCTGACAACTCAAGCGCGGGCGAAGCTATAACGTGAAATATACCCAATGCTACTTGATCTGAGGTAAGTGGACGAATATAAGGATCAGACGATTTCCAAATATCGGTGGGCAGAGGAGCAGTAGTATTAGATACCAAGTGAATGTATTGACGATTGCGGGCATAGCTGGCTTTGAGAGCAGTTTTGGGTTTAAACTGCCAACGGAGGCTCAGGCGGGGTTCCAGCCCCCAATAATTGGCGACCACCTCATTATTACCGTACCGCCTTTGTCCAATCACTGTTGCATTGCGGCGTGGTTGACCAGGCAGATAAGTACGTACATTGCGCTCGCCCAAGCTCAAAAAAGCAGACAAACGCACACCATAACTTAAAGTTAGTTTTTTGTTGATTTGTTGCTTATAATTGGCATAAATGGCTGTTTCTAACGCCCTTTCACTGGCAGTTTTTACTGAACTGGTTTCAGAATCTACTTGCCCTGGTTGAAAATAGTATCCTATACCACTTATACCAAAATCGAGGGTATGCCGAGGGTTGATAAACCAAGTAAGATCGTTTTTGAGTTGATAACTGGAAATACCTGCCACCCATTCAAACTCCAAACCGTTTGTGTTTGTCGGTAGCACACCCAGCTTATAGTTATAATCACTGAAAATCAAACTTACATTGGAAAACAATTGACTGTTGAATAAATGGTTCCACCGAATTGTGGCAGTACGGTTGCCCCACGAAAACGAAAACAGTTTGCCAATTTTGGCTACATCTCTTCCAAAATACCCTGAGACATATAGTCGGTTTTTTTTGTCAATTGCATAATTAAATTTCAGGTTGAGGTCATAAAAATACAACTGGGTATCGCGTATGTCCTGATCACTGGAAAGTTTAAGAAACAAGTCGGCATAAGAACGGCGGGCTGCCACCAACAACGCGCTTTTGTCTTTGACAATGGGCGTTTCCAACATTAGTCGCGAAGTAACAAAACCCACCCCTCCTTCTCCGCTAAACCTTTTGGTATTGCCTTCTTTTTGGCGAATGTCCAACACCGATGATAAGCGACCACCATAATTGGGCGGAATGGCACCTTTATAGATTTTGACATCTTTTACCGAATGAGGGTTAAACACTGAGAACAAACCCAGCAAATGCGCTGAATTGTATACAATGGCTTCATCGAGCAATATTAGGTTTTGGTCAGCGGCTCCTCCTCTTACGTTAAAACCCGACGCTCCCTCTCCTATACTACTTACTCCAGGCAATGCCCTGATGCTCTGCAATACATCTACTTCGCCCAAAAAAGCCGGCATGCTTTTTATTTCTTCTATGTCCAGGCGGTTCGTGCTCACCTCCAGGCTTGTGACGTGTTCGTTGATGCCCCGATCGGTAATGACTACTGTGGCAAGCTCGTTTTTGTCCACAGGTAATTCTACATTCAAGGTTTTAGAGGCTTCCAGGTTTATCTGGTAATGCTTGCTCTGAAAACCAATGTAAGACACTTGTACCTTGTATTTGCCAGGAGCCAATCTAAGCGCAAAAAAGCCATAACTATTGGTAGCGATTCCCTTGCCCAGAGAAGGTATATACACGGTGGCTCCAATCAACGCCTCTCCATTTGATTGGTCGGTGATGGTACCACTGATGGTGTAAAAACGGGGTTGAGTAGTAAACGAAGCTGTTGTGCTCGTAGGAGTAGCTATTTTGGGAAAACTTTTTCTTATAATAATCATTTTACCCTTAAGCAAATATTTTAGCTTTTGTGGGGCAAGCATCTGATCGACTATTTGCTTGATAGAAAGTGTTTTATCAGTAAACAACACTTTTTTGGAAATGTTTAAAGAACGGCTGTAAGAAAAATGTACTCCAGTTTGATTATTGATTTGCTTGAGCAATTGAGCAACGGTATACTGCCCTGGCTCTAGCTGAATGGGGGTTTGCAAGAGGGTAGAAGGTTGCCCTAATGCCTCCCCCAAAAAAACCAATAAAACAAAAACGGTCAGGTACAACTTCGGCATTTTTCTAATAAAATTCAGTCTGATGTAATGGAATTTACCTCCTCCTTGATTAACTATTTACAAGCTTTTCCTTTCAATACAACTTGCTGCGTTGCGATGGTATATTCAATATTAAGGGTGAGGGCTATCACTTCTATGGCCTCTTTTAACGACAACTTCTCAAGCGTGGTAGTCAATACGCAATTGCGGAGTGTTTTATTCTCTATTTTAATAGTTTTGTTATAGTATTTACTCAATACTGCGGCTACTTCTGCCAAAGAAGCCCGCTCAAAACGCAATATGCCTGTTTTCCAAGCAAGTAAGTTGGCATCATAGCGGGGATTTTTTGTCAAAGCCTGGGTAGCATTGGTAAATACTCCTTGTTGGTTTTTATTCAACACTAGTCGTTTATCAGGGTAAGCATTGGCAAAAAAAGCCACCTTACCCGAAGTGACCGTTACCGCTATGTTGGCTTCGTTGGCAGGTGATTTTACATTAAATGACGTTCCCAATACCTGAGTAGTAGTTTTTGCTGCATGTACCACAAAAGGTTTTTGTGTGTTGGGCTTTACCTCAAAAAAGGCTTCACCCTCAAGAAATACTTCGCGCTGAGCAGCGTCAAAAGACGAAGGATAACGCAGTTTGGTTTGTTGATTGAGCCATACCTTGGTACCATCGCTTAATAGCAAAGGAGTGGTTTGCTTACTTTGTACCTCTTTGGTAAGCCAACTATCCGTATCTTTGTCTGTCAACATCCACCAGGCAAGCCCTACTGCCAACACCAACACCGCCGCAACTGCCCAACGCAGGTTGAAGTTTCTTAGCTTGTTTTCTTTATGATGAACAGGAGTAATTTTGCTTTGCACCTGGCTCCAGGCAAGGTTTACGTCTGGGGCAAATGTAGGTACTGTATTCACCTCCCAGGCTTTTTTCAGTATTTGCCCTTCTTGTGGGTGTTTTTTTAGCCAGGCTTCTGCTTTCTCTTGCTCATTAGCGGTGGTTTCCCCCGAAAAATACCTCGCTAATAACTCATCCCAATCCTCCATGATATACTACAGTTTTTAAATAGATCAATACGCTTTAAATTCAAATATACCCTTTGTCTTGTTAAACATCAATTCACCCATAAACAATGTACATACAGTGTAACGGGTTTTGTAACGCAATCGTACCGTAAAAGACATTGCCCGATCGTTTGTAGTGCCTCCATACCCCAACGACAAGGTCATAGTTTCAGAAACAGGATCGTCCAGCGAACCTATTTTTTGTCCCTTATAATTATCGCAATTTTTCTTAATGCTCGCCTCATAAGCTTGTTGCCAACGGGTCATAGTAGTTTTGGGCAACACTTGTGCTTTGATATTTCTAAACTGAAGGTCAATGATTTTGAAATCCTTGAAACGAATCGGTTTAGATGGTTCTCCGTAATTTGCCAGGTAGCGAATAACTGTCCAAAACTTTTTGCCCCTTGAGGTTGACCATTGTACTACCTGCACATTGTAAGCATAAGGACGACCACCCAATATAAACTCTGCCGTTTGGCTGTTCATTTTGGCAAATATTCCTATTTTTTCGTTCGCAATAAGCGCAGCAGGTGAGGTAGTATCGGGCAACATTCCACCACTTTCTTTGATGTATTGCTTTGCCAATATTACCTGATAGCCTCTCAAGCGTTTTACAAACTGCTGCTGGGTAGTTTGTGCTTGTGCCGGAAGGCAAGCTACCCAAAGACCCCAGCACAAAAAAGAGTAAATAAGGACTTTCATATACTGTAAAAATAGATGATACTCAATTTACAACAAAATCTTTACCCACTATTAAGTAAAACTACAAAAACAACTTGACCAAGATAATATGGGCATTGATGCACATTTTCATAACAAAACATTATGTTAATCTTTATAACAATAAAAAAACCACTCAAAAGTGGTTTTCTTTGTATTGTATACCTGCCAGGTACGGCTATTTAGCCCCTTTATCAATCATGCAATACTTTACAATTGGGCAGCAATTTTTGAATTTCTTTAGCTTGGCGCAGAGGGATGTTGGTACCCGTAAGGTCAAGATTTTTGAGCTTGGTTAGTTTTTTCATTGCATCTAATTGTAATAACGTAAGCGCAGAGTTTTGCCCTAAATACAAGTACTCAAGCTCGGAAAAGTTGCCTATATCAAAAGGAATCTCCTTGAAACTGTTGGCGCGCAAATCCAATAACTTCAAATGTTTGAAAGTAAAAATAACCTGGGGTATTTCAGTAAATCTATTACTGCTCAAATGTAAAAACTGCATATTTTTGCAGGCTTCCATTGACAATGGCAAGGTGGTCAGTGCTTCTCCGCGCACATACAAGTACTGAAGGTTTTTGAGCGTATCAACAAATGATGGAATAGCATCTATTTTGCCATGAAAACCACCCATACTTCGAAGTCTTAGTTTAAAAACTTCTTTATATTGTTTAATAGTACTTGCTCCCAAATTAGCGTAAAGTCGCTTGGTTTTCAACTCTTTTTCGGTAAAGAGTTTTGCGTATTCAAATGGTTTGGGTTTTTCTTTTTGGGCATTGGCCGAAAAAACAATGATGCCCAAAAAGCTCAATATCAGAATGAATGACTTACGATCGTTTATCATAGATTTTTATATTATTTTACGCAAAATAAATAATTAATTTGCGAATGAAACATAAACAACGCTTGTTTAAGTTTTTGTATTCGAAAAGTTTTGCGATGAATTTACTGAGACCCATACACTACTATACTTGGGTAAACAGTCATTCTATAGGCATTCATCAAGCAAAGCTTGCCTAAAGCTTAGTATAACAAAATACTTAAAGGCGCACAAAAGCGTCCAAGGAATGCTTTAATCCCCTGTTTTTGTTTTAACTGTATGGATAAATTACTGCCAATTCGAAAACGCGAAGTGATTCAGATTATTTGTAAAACAACAACTTCAAATTATATTTTTTTGCATGATAGATTTAAGAAGCGACACCATAACTAAACCTACTCCACCTATGCTTGAGGCAATGTGGGGAGCAACAGTAGGCGACGATGTGTACGACGAAGATATGACCGTAAACCAGTTGCAACAAAAAGCAGCTGACATGTTTGGCATGGAAGCCGCTCTTTTTTGTCCTTCTGGTACAATGACCAACCAAATAGCCATGCGGGTTTTGACCCAACCACAAGACGAAATTATTTGTTACAATGGGGCACATATTTATAAATATGAAGGAGGCGGACTGGCGTATAATTCGCAAGTAAGTACCCGCCTCATACACTCGCAAAATGGCATATTGCACCCTGCCGATGTGTCAAACAATGTAAACGATGACAACATTCACTACCCAACCACAAGTGTAGTGGCGCTCGAAAACTCGGTAAACCGGGCAGGTGGCACTTGTTATACCCTAGACCAGATCAAGGCTGTAACTACTGCTGCCCGCCAACACCAACTAAAAACGCATCTGGATGGGGCAAGAGTATTCAATGCCTTAGTATCTACTGGCGACAAAGCTCAAGACTATGGGCAGTATTTTGACACCATTTCTATTTGTTTGTCAAAGGGGCTAGGGTGTCCGGTAGGCTCGCTGGTGCTGAGTAGTCATGAGTTGATCAAAAAAGCCAAGCGCAGCCGCAAAGTATTGGGTGGAGCTATGCGCCAAGTGGGGTATATGGCAGCAGCGGGCATTTATGCCCTTGACAATCACGTGGCACGCCTCAGCAACGACCACCAACGGGCACAAACCATTGCCCAACACCTGACCACTAAAAGTTATGTGCTAAACCTGATACCTGTCCAAACCAACATTGTATTGTTTGATTTGCCCAACCACGATACGGTAGAGCGTTTGCTGGCTCACCTTAAAAACCACGGAATTCTTGCTGGAATGATGGACAAACTCACCATGCGTTTTGTAACTCACCTCGACTTTGACGATGATCAGCTGGAGCAGTTTCTGAAAGTGTTGGACTTGTTTTGAATAAGGCATTAGGTGCTGGGAACTGGGTATTGGGTAATTTTAAATAAGAAGCAGCTTCATTTTTTCAAAATAGAGGTGAAATGAATGCTTCAGATAGAACCCAGTTTTTGGCTCTACTTCAGCTTAATTCGTGGGTCAATGGTAGAGTAGAGAATGTCTACCAGAATGTTGATCACAACAAAAATACAGGCAATAAAAATGGTGGTTCCCATAATAATGGGTAAGTCGCGGTCTTCTACCGCCTTGATAATGGTATACCCCAAGCCTTTCCAGTCAAACACATATTCAATAAAAAATGTACCTGCCATCAGTGAAGCCAACCAGCCTGACACTGCTGTAATTACTGGATTCAATGCATTTTTGAGGGCATGTTTTGCCACCACTCTGTAAAAGAGCAAACCCTTGGCACGAGCAGTTCTTATGTAGTCTTGCGACATAACATCCAGCATAGAGCTTCGGGTGAGTTGTACTATGATGGCCAACGGACGAAGTGCCAGTGTAGTGGCGGGCAAAATAAGGTTTTTGAGCTTTAGAGTGGTACCCTCAATAGAGGTTTCCCAAAGCGACCCAATATGCGAAAGCCCGGTGTAGTCTTTGAGGTAATAGCCAAAGATGACCGAAATAGTAATGGCCATGACAAAAGATGGAGTAGAAATTCCCAGTACTGAAATAGTAACCAAGGAGTAATCTACAAAAGTATTTTGGTTGAGTGCGGCAAAAATACCGAATACAATGCCTATAAGGGTAGCAAAAAACATAGAAACGACCGCCAATACCAAGGTAGCGCCTATGTTTTCCATCAGTATTTCACTCACTTTTTTGTTGGTTCGATACGACCGCCTCAGGTAAGGATACTTGACTACCAGGGTACGCTTACCGACAGGCAATAAGGTGAAATATTTATACTTTTCCTGGTGTGCTTTATTGTCGGTATGTACCGATATAGGCGAGAGGTCATTGAGGTAATAGGCAAATTGCACTGGCAAACTTTTATTAAGCCCCAAGTCTTTGGTAATATTCTCACGCACTTCTTTAGAGCCATGCTCTCCTACCAACACCCCTACCGGGTCGCCGGGTAACACATGGAACAAGAAGAACACGACAAAGACTACCCCCAACACTACCATTATCCCATACCCAAGTCGTCGTAAGATAAAACCAATCATATATTCTTTTTTAGGGCTGTTACATTGGCTCACCAATGTACATTATTTTGGCTATTTATTGTTGAGCTTGTCTTAAAATAATTCTTTTGATAGCAAAGAAAAAACCTTAAGCAAGCTCATTGCTAAGTTATCATTTTTGTTTGCAAATATAACAGCCTATTTTAAATTATTATTCTTTCACCTTATAAACTCACTTCAGCAACTGAGTCACTGCCTCTATTTTTGGGGTGTCGTTGTGATGCCATTTACCTTTTACGGTACCATCTTTCAACAACATCAAGCCAGGGTTGGCCCTTATCATTGTTTTGAGCACCTTCTTATCTACAAAATAATAACTAACGGCAAGTTGTACCTTATGTCTAAATTCTTCTATGTCTTGAGCTCCGGCAGCAGTAAGCACTATAGGCTGAATTTTGTTTTGACGCAGTTCTTTTACCAATGCACCTATTTTGACATACGCGCTTGCCTCAGTTACCACTACCTTTTGTCCGTTTTTGATCTTGTATACGTCAGGAATCACGATGTACATTTTGGTGCCCTGCAACACTTGGGTGGTAAAGTCTGTTCCATCGGTACTGAACACCTTAAAATCGGTGATTTTGGGCAAAGCTTCAGGGTTGAGCAAGGGTTTTTCCAGTTTTACAAACTTGTATTGGGTAGTATCCGAATATTTTTTCCAGTCTTTGGTATAGTCTGTCCCCTTGATCTTCAACTCTTTGCCTTCCTTGAGATCTTTATAAATATATAATTCTTCGCCGTACTTAAGCTTTTCTTTGGGTTTCATATTGGCAGGCAGATTGGCACCTACTTTATAAGCTCTGAAGTCTTTCACTGGAAGATGACGTACCGTATAAAAACCAAATACAGTGGCTCCAATGGTAGCAAGTATAGACAGCACCGACCCTACCCTCACCGATAACATAGGGGTAATTTGATGACGTTGGATCAATAACCACACAATCATGACGGTAAGTATGACATCTTTCATAAATGACTGGAAAGGAGTCAGTGGAATAGCATCGCCAAAGCAACCACAATCTTTTACTTTGTCGAAAAACCAGGAATAAAAGGTGAGGAAGGTAAAAAAGACAATCAAAGCCAACAACGACCTTAGTGTAGTTTTGGCACGGTGGTGTAACAACAAGTTGAAACCCAGCACTACCTCTAGCACGGTAAGTATAATGGCAAGCCAAAGGCTGTAGGGTGCCAAAAACTCCCAGAAAGCACCCAGGTTTCCAAGGTAAGGATCACTTTTGAACACTTCAAAATACTCGTGTAGTTTAATCTCGGTTCCGGTAGGGTCATTGAGTTTAATCAGCCCTGAAAAAATAAAAAGGGCACCTACCAAAAAGCTTATAGTTCTATTCAGGATTTTCATGAGTTGGTCATTTTTTATAATCAAACAAACACCACGCGTGGTTGTTTAAGTATTTTTTACCTCTTACATTTTTGCGTAAAACAATGATCTGCCTATATTGGTTGAGAAACGGATAAGAGCTTGTTTAAACTTTCGTTTACAGCAGGTTTTATGATGAATTTTAAACAAACTCTAAAGAATCATTCATTTTTCAACTTTTTTTTTAATGCACTACAATTTTACATAAGAATATGTATAAAGTTTCTGTTTCGAGTGAAAACCGAAAAGTTTGAGGGTTGAACATTATATCAAATCCCTGATTTACACCCAAAAGCCTGTGTAAAAATTATAATCCGGGCAAAATTTAAACAAGCTCTAAGCAAATTTGTTGAATGCAAGCGAAAGGTACAATATTTTACTCAAAAAAAACACTCTGTCTCAAGGGGACACTCATGTTACTTAACCGCCCAATAGTAATGGGGATTTTAAATGTGACTCCTGACTCGTTTTATGATGGGGGAAGGCATCAGCTCAGTGATCAAATACTTTCTAAAGTCTCCCGTTTTTTGGACGAAGGAGCTGATATCATCGATATTGGAGGATACTCGTCGCGTCCAAACGCTGATGACATTGGAACACAAGAAGAAATCGACCGGGTACTGCCGGCAATTGAACTTATTCTTAAAAACTACCCACACGCCTACCTCTCAATAGATACGTTTCGAGCCAGTGTTGCCTCAGAAGCAGTCAATGCCGGGGCTTGTATCATCAACGATATTTCGGGGGGCAACCTTGACCATCAGATGTTCGACACGGTAGCACGTTTACAAGTACCATACATATTGATGCACATGCGGGGTACTCCCCAAACAATGACCACCCTCAATGAATACGAACACTTGGTATCGGAGGTATTGCTCGACTTACAGCAAAAGGTAGCCAAACTCAAACAACTGGGTGTACACGATGTAATCATTGACCCAGGCTTTGGCTTTGCTAAGAACATCCCTCAAAACTTTCACTTGCTACAACACTTGCGTATGTTTCAGACGCTGGGTTTGCCCGTGCTGGCAGGTATTTCCCGCAAGTCTATGATCTATAAAACGTTGCAAAATTCAGCAGACGAGGCATTGTATGGCACCATTGCACTCCATACAGTAGCATTGCAAAATGGGGCAAATATTTTACGGGTACACGATGTAAAAGCGGCAAAAGATGCTATAGCGATGGTAGAGGCGCTGAACAGGTTTTGTTTGACCGAAAATGAATAGTTGACCAAAGAGCATTGGTGTAAAAAAACGCTCTTGTGAAGAACTTTGCTCAAAAGATGATTTCCAGGTCTTTACCAATGAATATTGGTGCGTTTTTTACTTGTTACCTACTACAGTCTTTAGCTTAATTTTTCAAGTTCATTCGCAAGCAAAATACACTTGAACTTATTCTGTGTTTATTTAACCTCCAGTGTACCAAACTGTACATTTACCCCGCTGAACAAAAAATAAACTTATGCTTTAGTGCCAATTAATTGGTTATACTAATCACTCTATTTTATATTTACACGGTAAAAACTACTCTAAAAGGATTGCATCAATTATGATATTTCTTATTTCCATAGGTTTTCTGGACATGAACTTTGCCGACATTTTAGACATTTTGTTGGTGAGTTTTATCATGTATCAGTTATATAATTTGGTAAAGGGAAGTGTTGCTTCGCGTATTTTGTTGGGAGGACTGGCAGTATACGCACTTTACCTGATGGTATCTGCCGCCGGAATGGAATTGTTGAGTACTATTTTGGGGCAATTTATGGGTGTAGGGGTGTTGGTCATTATAATCTTGTTTCAACAAGAAATACGTAAGTTTTTGCTGGTAATAGGCAAGGCTACCCCTTTTGGCAGGTATAGTTTTATCAAAAGCTTCTGGAGCAGAACCTCTTCGTCAGAAAATACCTTTAAGATAAACGCGGTGGTAGAAGCCGCACAAGAAATGTCCGCATCGCTTACTGGAGCACTGGTGGTTTTTTCTCGCAGTTCTGAACTAAAGTTTTACGCCGAATCAGGCGACGAAATTGATGCCATTGTATCTAAGCGTTTACTGATTTCTATTTTTCAAAAGTTTAGCCCTTTACACGACGGGGCTGTTATCATAAGCATGGATGGTAGGGTGGTAGCCGCCCGTTGTATCTTGCCTGTGTCAGAAAACGATTCGCTGCCTGCCTCGCTGGGTTTGCGCCACCGAGCAGCCATTGGGCTCACCGAAATAGCCGATGCGGTGGTGGTGGTGGTGTCAGAAGAAACCGGGCAAATGTCCATTGTACGCAATGGTAAAATTTACCGAAACCTTGACCCCAAAGCCATGACACAAAGGCTTACTTTGCTGCTTAACGAAGATAACTCTAACAAAAAAGAAGGCAAAACAGAGGTAAAACCAGACGAAATGCCTCAACCTGACAACAACGCCTCTAACCAATCACTTGAAGGGTAATGCTATGCTCATCTTAGTTTTTTAATCCCTGACCAAACACTTTGCTTTTCTATCGGCTCTAGTCAAACCAAGCAAGTTCACTTGTTAGAATATTCATTTACTTTCAAACCTTTTTTGATAATTCCATGCTAATTTTTTTGATAGGAATGCCCGGTTCAGGCAAATCCTCGGTGGGCAAACAACTCGCCAGCGAATGGCAAATTCCATTTGTAGATATGGATGAGCTGATAGAACAAAAAGCGCAAAAAAGCATTCCCACTATTTTTGAACAAGATGGTGAAGCACATTTTCGTCGCCTTGAACAAGCCGTTTTGCACGAAATAATTGCTCAACCACCCACTACCCAAGTAATCGCTACAGGTGGAGGCGCTCCTTGTTTTTTCGACAATATGGACAGAATAAACCGGGCGGGTACCAGTGTATTTATCGACACTCCTTTGTACACTATAGCCCAACGAATGACCAACAAAAGTCAGGATCGCCCACTGTACCAACAAGCAGACTACGACGCTATGTACCAAAAGCTTGTCCATACTTTTGGGCAACGAAAGCAATTTTACTGGCAAGCCAATATATTTTTAAGCGCAACAGAGTTGTCCGTACCTTCTTAGCCAATGTTGGTATTTTTTCAGTATTTTGTTGTAAAAAACAACTATTTAAGCTATTTTTCATGGTGTTAATATGAAAAACTGCCATAGGGGATAAACAATATAGCCTATACAAATTGTCATAAGCTGTGCTTATTGTCCCCTTAAACTTTGAAAATGGATTAATTATGTTTTATAATTTACAGATAAAAATATGGGTACTTGTACTGACTGCATTGGCATACACCCCCCGGCTAAAAGCCCAAACTCAGCTTGTGGGCGATACCTGGGCTAAGGTAAACCAAAGCAAGTCGGGCACTATAGTGCTTACCTATATAGATACTCCTGGGTTGGTATACCGCGATGCGAACGGAAAACTTACTGGAGTTTGTATAGACATCGTACAACAATTTGTAAAATACCTCAAAACTACCAGAGGAGTCAAGCAGTTGAGTATTAGAGTGAAAGGACGCAGTGACCACTTTCCTATTTTTTTACGTAATGTAAAACAAGGCAAAGGAGGAGTGTTTGGTTTGGGTAACATTACGATTACCCCTAAGCGCCGAAAACAGTTTAAGTTTACTCCTGCATTTATTTACAATGTGTCGGTGTTGATGACCCACCACAAAGTGCCTACTTTGGGCAACTTGAAAAACATGCGACGTGACTTCGCCCATATGAAAGCCTACACATTGCGCTCCTCTACCAACGCCAAAACCATTGAACGGTTCAAGCAACTTTATCACCCCAACCTGCGGATTATTTATTTATCCTCTAGTGTAGAGGTACTCAGAAAAGTCGCTAGTGACCCTCGCTCGTTTACCTCACTTGACTTTAACTATTATGCCTCGGCTTTGCAGCGAGGTTTGCCCATCAAAAGACACTCGGTAGGTGACCAAAAAGGAGGGGAAGAATTTGGAATGATTATGCCTCCCACTAGTGACTGGCAGGGCGTTTGGAATCAATTCTTAAGTAGGTTTGTACGTACTACGGCTTATAAAAAAATCTTGGTTAAGCACTTAGGTTCAGGGGCTTATCGCTTACTTAACGTATCAAAATAGCGTGTTTTATAAAAGTGCTTATGCAAGTAAGTATTTTTTGACATCATCGAAGAAAACAGCAAAGCCTTGGTTTACGCCAGGGCTTTGCTGTTTTCTTTGAATTTAAGACCATATTTTATACTTTGTAACTAAACCACCAATTGAGCCTTTTGGCTGGCAAGCCCAATACGGGCGATGCTGCCAGAATTAAACCGTAAATAATCAGACTGGATACCATCGCTAAAAATCACGCCATTTTGGGGCATCATAGACTCTATCACCAACTCTTCACCTTCTTCTATAAACCCTGACACAATGCCTGCCTGCGCGGTTTTGCTGGCAAAGGGCTCTCTCACAGTAAATAAAAGTCGGTTGGTGTCCCACGGCAATGAAGGTACCGTCACTTGCGGGCTTTCGCCAAAAAGCTGGTTAACACCTTTGACCATATTAAACACCGAACTCATCCAGCCGGTAGCCCCAGCACCAGTAGACACAATCATTCCGCTTGACGATTGGTTTTCGGTAGATCCTCCATAAGTGATTTGATATTTGGCAGATATGTGAGAGTTTACGCCAATGTATAAGTCATTGAAAGCCAACAAACTTTGCCCATCATCGAGCAGTGCTTCAGCCATTGTTACCTCTTTGTATTGGTGCTTGCCCGATACTGCTTTTTGCAATGCCATCTCAAAATTTTGTAAGGTAAAAGGCAACAATATTCCGTCAAAACGGTGGGGTTCAGGATTAATGGCGATAATGGGAATATTGCGGGCATACTTGGCAGTATTGGCTACTAAGCCATCTTGTCCTACCACAATGACAATGTCGCTGGGCGAAAACAAGTAAGAAGGCAAATACGCTGTTTCAAGCACTTTGATTTTCATAAACCTGGCAGCGCGATTTTTTACAGTTTCGAGCGTAGCATCGTAATTGTCTTGCTCTCGCTTAAAATCGTCCATTTCCCACGATCCAATGTCTTCTTTTTTACGGGCACGGTTTTCTGACCATACTTTCTTTTGCTTTTTAGACAAAAACCCTGATTTTGCCTGCACATTGTTACGCTGTTGCTGAATAAAAAAACTTGCTTGAGCAATGGTGTTAAACTGCTCCCGGAGTTCTTCCAACTGGGTTTTGTTGCGCACAATAACAATCTTACCCTGATCTACTTTTTTCATAGGTTGTTGCTTGATTAATAGATGGTCTAGTACCCAAAAGTACGGTGCTACTTATTGCCATACTTTAGCCACAGGTAAACTTGAGATACTTAGGCAATCAATAGTTTTGCTCTTCAGATTCATCGTTGAGCAAAGACTCTAATAAATCGGGCGAAATATTCAGGTTTTGAATTTTATCTGTGTTTTCGGCAAGCTCTCTAAACGCCAGGGCAATGTTGAGCTTTGGGCTATTGTTGCCACTAATTGCCAGCAAAGTACGCCAGTCAAGGTCTTTATAAGGTTTTAGGGTAGTATCTAATACATAACCTTTGGTGTCTGCCTGTTTGCGTTCATTGGTTGTTTGCATTTCTACCAATTGCTTGCGTTTTTCTTCCAGGGCAATGTCGGTTTCCAGCTGCATGTCTTGAATTTTGCGGTTATTCTCCTCCGTCAAAATCTTGGTTTCCATTTGCTTCTCTACAATCTGTTTGCGTTTTTCTTCTACCGCAATCTCCGTATTCAGTTCACTTTCTTTGATTTTTCGCTCTTGTTCTACGGCAAAGTTACGACGATCATAAGTTGCCTGATCAGCCTCTTGCTGCAAAGCCTCCCGGGTTTTGGCTTCCAGCGCCTTTTCCATTTCGGGGGTGGCTTTTACTGCCATTACATTCACACTCAACGGCTCAATACCCAGCATTTTTACCGTTTCCGATTCTCTAATACCTTTGATTATAGTTTTCTCAATATCAGGTGCGCTCCGAATGGCTTCTTTGAGCTGTAGCCCGTGAATAAAAGAAGAAGTAGCAGTTTGTGCTTCGTTGGTGAGTCGTTGAGTAATTTTTTCGGCATCGTTGCTTTTATAATTGCCCCGGCGGTCTACACTAAAGTCCAGTAACTCTGCCAATTGCTTGGGGTTGGTTACTTTATAAGTGATTTGCCCCTGAATAGAAATCGTTTGAAAGTCGACAGTAGATTCTGTAAACATAAACGGAATATCGCTACTGCCCATAGGAATAGCCACTATAGAAGAGCTCATTGCCATATAGAAGAACGATAGCCCTCTCCCCTCTTTTCTTATTTTACCATTGGTATAATGGATCACGTAGGTCATCGAGTCAAACTTGATATATTTTATTCCAAGCATATTTTATTAGGTTCAGTTTGTAAGCTAACAAATATAAAAAGATTGGGGTGTTTATATCTAATAAAAAAAAATCTCTCGATCAGTGATTTATAACACACTGTAAATCAGTCAAATAAAATTATTACGCTATAAAATCAGCCTTATTTATAAAAAAATCCTCTAGGGGGGGGAGAGATTTACCCTATTGAATGTACCTATTAGTGAAGACATTAATCATCAGGCAAAAAAAATAATAGTTTTCCCGAAAGGGGCACACATCAGGCAAAAAATAAATAGTATAGCTTTAACAAAAGTAATAATAATTCCCTCAATATTTTTAGTAAAAGTACGCTGACAATTCAGCGTGCTTTTTTTTTGCTCTTTTTAAAAAGCCTCCCCTTCCTTTATTTGGGTTTTTAATTCAAAAAACATAACTTATACAAGCATTTAAGAGAAAGTAACCGAAACTTTGACGAAGCAGGCAACACACATACTGCTACTCAAAATCATTAAAGTTTACATACACCTTCTTATTTTTTAATCAGTCAACACCAAGCACCTTGGTTTTTACAACTTAACAATGCTAAAGTCGTTTGCCATCAAGTCAACCTCATACATATATACAAGCCGCCAAATACTGTTTATAACCGTACTTTTGTGGTTATGCCAGGCGTATCTTTATGCCCAAAAAAAGAACAATTTTCCAATAAAAAACGAAGGTTTACTTCAGGCAACCAATTACTTGCCCAACGATTATAAAGGGCACGCTCAAAACTGGAGTTTTGCTCAAGACAAACGTGGGGTAATGTATGTAGGCAATATGAGTGGGGTATTGCAGTATGATGGTAATAAGTGGCGGCGCTTGCCAGTAGAAAACTACCAGGTAGCGAAAAGTAAATCAGGACGTATATACACTGCCTTTGGGTACCTTGAGGCCGATAGTAAGGGGCATTTACAGTACAAGTCACTGAAAAATCTGGTACCCGAAGATTATCAAAAACAGGCTGGTCTGCCTACCCAAAAAATAATTGTAACCTCGCAATTGGTGGCTTTTCATAAAACAGGGTATTTGTTTATTTATAAAAATAATCAAATGGATGTTATTTCGCTGTCACCGGAGTTTTTACGCCCTTTGATGGTGTTCAACGATGAGCTATTCATGACAAAACGAGGTACTGGCCTGATGAAACTCACCCATCCATCGCACCAACACCAATGGCAATTGGTGGCTAAAGGTGAAACTTTTGCCGATAAAAGTGTCACAGCTATACTGCCTTATCGCCATCATCAAAAACTGATTGCTACTTATGAACACGGGTTGTATCTCATCAATCAAAACGAAGTGACTCCCTGGGATATCCCTGCCAACAGCTTTTTACAGCAAAATCAGCTCAGTTGTGCCATTGCCAATGGCAATAAAATAATGTTAGGCACTGAACATAATGGGGTGCTGATCATTGATCAGTCTGGTCAAGCCCTGCAACTTATCAATCAACGCAATGGCATCAGTAGTAATTATGTACATGATTTGTTTATAGACAAAGATCAAGCATTATGGCTTGCACTTGACAACGGCATCGCGAGGGTAGAAACCAACTCTCCGTTTTCGTTGTGGAACAAACACCTGGGACTCGAAGGTTCGGTCAATCACATTGCCACCCAACTTTATAAAGACAAGTTTTATGTGGGTACGTCTCAGGGGGTCTTTTATCGAGCAAACGACAATTACATCAACCCCATTAGTCCCCAGTCACGCTTTAAGCTCATTACCGCTACCAAAGGCGCTGTGTTTTACCTGTTGGCTACTCCCGAAGGGGTACTATGTGCCCACAAACACGGTATTTTCTTGATCAAAGACACTACAGCTACTCAACTGGTAGCCACCAGTACTACGGTATATTCATTCATTTATTTGCATACCTCAGGCAACCGTTACATTCTTGCCAGTACCAGTAAAGGCTTACTTTTGCTTGAGAAAAAACAAGACACGTGGGTATACAAACAAGCCATCAAGGGGTATGCAAGCTACAACCGCTATATGCACCAAGATAAAGAAGGCAATGTATGGGTAACTACAGTAGATGGGCTGTACCGTCTTACTTTATCGGCTGAATTTGATCAGGTAATAAGCAAAAAACTATATGCTAAAGCACAAGGTTTGCCTCAGACAATTCATAACCGGGTGTTTGGGTTAAGCAACCATCAATTGGTAGCAGGCACTACCCAGGGGGTGTATGTGTACAACTCTGAGCAAGACAAGTTTCTGCCCCACCCTGTACTTACCCAACAATTGGGGCTCTGTGAGTATATTTTATGGATCAAAGAAGATCCACAACAAAATATATGGTTATGGACAAAGGCAGGGGTTATTTTTGCCCGAAAAGATGCCGGACAAGGGTATGTACTTGAGCGTAAATTATTTAATAAGTACAAAGAACTGTTTGCCAATTATATGGCACCTCACATTATTCCAATCAATGCAAATAATGTGTTGTTTGAAACCAGAGAAGGTGTGGTACATTACAACAGTCATATCAAAAAATTGACTAAAAAGACTTTTCAGGTATTGATAAGAAACGTGAAGACCAGGGCAGAGAAGGATTCCATCATATTTGGAGGTAATTTTACCCATCAGCACGCTTACAAATTTGTAGGTGACCAACCTGCCCACATGGTACCTACTTTACCTTACCGACTAAACAACCTTAGTTTTTCATTTGCCACCGTTTATTTCGAAGAAACAGATAAAATTGAGTTTCAGTATTTTCTGGACGGCTTCAACAAAAAATACGTTGGCTGGAGTACCGAAAGTAAAAAAGAGTATACCAACTTGCCTGCGGGCGAATATGTGCTGAGGGTAAAAGCACGCAATGTTTACGGGCAAGTAAGTGCTGAAACTACCTATCGTTTCAAGATTGCCCCTCCTTGGTATCAAACCTTGTGGGCTTACTTACTTTTTGGCGTCATAGGGGCATTGGTAATTTGGGGCATTGTACATTTAAATATTAGGCGTTTGAGCCACCAAAAAGCCCACCTGGAGCAGGTAGTCAATGAACGAACACTGGAAATTCGCCAAAAAAATGCTACCCTGCAAACCCAAAAAAGTGAAATAAGCGAGCAAGCAAAAAGCCTGGCTGAACAGGCTGATTTTCTGCAGGAAGCCAACGAAGAGATTGTCATGCAGAGAGACCAGTTAGACCAAGCCTATAAAAATGTAAAACTACTGAGTGAAATAGGCAAAGAAATCACCGCCACTTTTTCTATCCAGGACATTAGTCAAATAGTATACAAAAATATTCAATATTTGCTGGACACAGAGGAGTTTGGAATTGGCTTATATCTCGAAAAAGAAAGACTGATTGCCTTTGATAGTAGTGTATACAAAGGTGATGTTTTGCCTTCGATGTTTATACCAATGAGTCAAAAAAATCGCTTTGTGGTACATTGTGTCCAACACCAAAAAGAGATCGTCATAGGAGATGTAACTAGAGAGTACCGCAATTATATAGATAACCTTGATCATTACAAGGATGATATTTTGTTGCGTTCATTGGTTTGTTTGCCACTGATGGCAAGTAATGAGGTAATAGGGGTAGTAAGCGTGCAAAGTAGCTATACCAATGCCTACAGCGACCACCAGGTAAACCTGCTACGCAATTTGACCATTTACATTGCCATTGCGCTCAAAAATGCCAATAGTTTTTCGAAACTTCAATTTCAAAATGTACAGATTACCGATAGCATCAGATACGCTCAAAACATACAGAAAACTATCTTGCCTAATCAACAAATGCTGAGTAATTGTTTTAAAGAACACTTTGTAATTTACAAGCCTAAAGATATCGTATCGGGCGATTTTTACTGGGTAGTACAAACCAATCACCCGCAAACCAACGAGGTATATACTTTTTTGTCGGTAATAGACTGCTCTGGGCACGGGGTACCGGGGGCTTTGATGAGTATGATTGGCTACCAACTATTAGATGAGATTGTAAAACAAATGCGTATTATAGAGCCCCAGGTGATTCTTGAGGTACTTGATGACTTGGTGGTGGCAAGTCTTAAACAACAAGTCTCTGACAATTCGGACGGTATGGACTTGGCGATGTGCCGCTTGCAGTCATTACCAGATGGATCGATAGAGTTGATCTATAGTGGTGCCAAAAGAAACTTGATAGTGGTAGAAGACGAAAACACAAAGGTGCTCAGAGGTGACAGACTCGGCATTGGTGGTTTTTTTGAAAATGTAGTCAAACAGTTTACCCACACCAAACTTATATTACAACCAGGGGTGGTACTGTACATGACCACAGATGGCATACGTGACATGCCCAATCAAAACCGACGAAGTTTTGGAACTAAACGGCTACATAAGTTGATCCAAAAACACGCTCATTTACCTTTACCCGAACAAAAGCAAATATTTGAGGCTGCTTTTGAAAAACACCTTGGTACTCAAGAACCCCGCGATGACATGACACTTTTTGCCGTAAGGCTATAAATACCTGACACTGCCCTTTTACAGGATTAAAAAATTATTTGAACGGTTGGTACTTGTGCCTTAGTCTCTCGCTACGTATACAATAATTTAAGATGAATTTTGGCGGTTGATGTACTCCCCAAAAAGCGCATAGTTCGCTTGCTGAATTCTGATGCCTACCGGAGCCTGAACTACGTAATTTTTAAGCGTGGAACTTTTGCTTACCTAAGCGCTGTTTGGTACAAAGTATTGCTGGTTTCTAAAAAAAACACTACAAAATGGCGCAAATATCTCCACAAACTTTTCAGTTTTTGACTGACTTACAGAATAACAACCACCGCGAATGGTTTGCTCAAAACAAAGCAGTTTATGAGGCTTCTAAAGCTGAAATGATTGACTTTGCAGATGAATTGATTTTTTTAATGAACAAAAAGGATCGGATTGTCAATGAGTCGGGCAAAAAAAGTATTTACCGCATTTACCGTGATGTGCGTTTTTCAAAAAATAAAGTGCCGTATAAAACTTATTGGGGCGGACACCTAGAGCGTTTGGGAGCTGATCGCCGGGGCGGGTATCACTTTGAGCTAGCTCCGGGCAATTCTTCTATTACTGGAGGTTTTTTTGGTCCCAATGCTGCCGATCTGCTACTGATCAGGCAACAAATAGACGCTGATGCTGACCCGTTGCGACAAGTACTGGAAAATACATCTTTTAAGAAGTACTTTGGGCAACTACAGGGCAATCAGGTAAAAACGGCTCCTAAGGGGTTCAAAAAAGACAACGAAAATATAGACCTCATTCGCTATAAACAGTTTTTAGTGACTCACCAGTTTAGTGATGCCGAAGTTTTATCACGAAATTTCGTAGAGAAACTAGCTGAAGGGTTGCTACGCATGCTCCCCTTTTTTGATGTGATGACTACTTACCTTACGACCGACTTAAACGGAATTTCTCTATTAGACTAGATTACCTTACACCCACGTCATAACTTTTCTAACCAGGCACAGTACATCCTTAAAAGGGTTGACTTATAATAGTAAATCAGGCAAATTAAGAGATAAAATATTGAATATTATGAAAAGGTTTATACACGTAGTATTGGTAATGATTTTGGCAACTATAGGGTACACTGCGCAGGCTCAATCAAACTTAAAAAGGATTAGTGTAAAAGCATCAGATAAGGTAGTAAAAGCTACCCCTGTAACTGCTGCCCTGCACTCGGAAGGTAAACGGGTATCTATTAATACAACCAACTCTCAGGATAAGATTTATAATGTTAAAATAAAAAATACAGCAGGCGTTCCTCATCAATCTTATACTTGTAAGGCGGGCAAGCAAAATATTGAGATGGACTTAAGGATTTTACCCAAAGGAAACTACTTATTAGCAATAACTACCAAAAACAAGGAATTTATTACATACGAATTTTCTAAAAGATAAAAAACCACCCACTTCTTCATTGACGGTAAATCGTAATAAATACACGAAATATCGCCACTAAAACAGGGCAATTATATCGCATAATTGCCCTGTTTTAGGTTTATTGCAAATTACAGCATTTTTTTATTCACTCTACTACAACTCTATATATTTCAGTAAATTCTTACAAAGTAATTGATGGCAATCCTTGTGAAGAATACACATTGAGTACAGTATAAAATAAAAAGTTGCCGAAAAAACTTCCGGCAACTTTTGTGTTACAATCACAGTCAAAATAAGACCAATTAACGGTCGTAATTCAGGTTAGGGCTAAGCCATTTCTCAGCCTCTTCTACCGAAATGCCTTTGCGCTCCGCATAACTCTCTACCTGATCTTTTTCTATCTTACCTAAGCCAAAGTATTTGGACTGAGGGTGAGAAAAATACCAGCCAGATACCGATGCTGCCGGAGTCATTGCCAAACTCTCGGTAAGGGCTACTCCGGTAGAGTTTGGCGCATCTAATAGTTTAAATAAAGTTACTTTTTCGGTATGATCAGGGCAAGCAGGGTACCCCGGAGCCGGGCGAATGCCCTTATAACGTTCTTTGATCAGTTCTTCATTAGACAGGGTTTCGCTCTGGTCGTACCCCCAATAATCTTTACGCACTTTTTCGTGCAATAATTCAGCAAACGCCTCTGCCATACGATCGGCAAGCGCCTTGACCATAATAGAGTTGAAGTCATCGTGATCTTCTTCAAATTTTTTAGCGATGGCTTCGGCACCAAACACCGATACCGCAAAACCACCCAGGTAATCTTGAATACCCGTTTCGGCAGGAGCTATAAAGTCTGACAAGGCTATATTCGGTACAGTATTGGCTTTTTGGGCTTGCTGCCTCAATGCGTGAGACAATGCTATAGTCTGGGTACGGTCTTCGGCAAAGCCCCAATCATTGGTGTTGGTAGCATTACCATTGGCAAGCGCTTCTACAGTGTTCTTTTGGTAAGCATACACCGCTATGTCATCGTCGTTTATTGTGTTTGCCGGGAAAAAACCAAATACCGATTTAGCCGTAAGCCATTTTTCGGTCACAATTTTTTGAAGCATTTCCTTAGCATCAGCAAACAAGCGGGTGGCCTCCTCCCCTACTACTTCATCGGTCAAAATCTTAGGGTATTTGCCGTGTAGCTCCCAGGTCTGAAAGAAAGGCGTCCAGTCAATATAGTCAACAATTTCTTCCAGTGGGTAGTCTTCGAACACCTTGGTTCCCAAAAACTGCGGGCGTACTACGTTGGTTTCGTCCCAGTTAATGGCAAATTTGTTTTTCCGGGCTGCACCTGCAGTCAAAAATTTCTTGTTTTGCTTACGATTGGCATGTCCTTCGCGCATGCGGGCGTATTCGTCTTTGATATCCTGCGCAAACTTTTCGCGGTTATTGTCGCTTAATAAGTTACTTACTACTGGTACACTGCGCGACGCGTCTAATACATGAATCACAGATCCTTTATACTTAGGTTCAATCTTTACTGCAGTGTGTATTCTTGAGGTAGTAGCACCACCAATCAACAAAGGAATGTCTAAGCCCAAACGCTCCATTTCATTGGCCACATTTACCATTTCATCAAGGCTAGGCGTAATTAAACCACTCAGGCCTATCACATCTACTTTTTCCTTAATGGCTGTGTCAAGTATCTTCTGGGCGGGCACCATTACTCCCAGGTCAATCACTTCATAGTTGTTGCACCCCAGCACTACTCCTACAATGTTTTTTCCTATGTCGTGTACATCACCTTTTACGGTCGCCATCAATATTTTACCTACCCCCTTGGTATTCAACTCACCCCGTGCCACGGCCTCTTCTTTTTCCTTTTCCATAAAGGGCATCAAGTGCGCTACCGATTTTTTCATCACCCTGGCACTTTTTACTACTTGAGGCAAAAACATTTTTCCTTGACCAAACAAATCTCCTACTACACTCATACCATCCATCAAAGGTCCTTCTATCACGTGTAGTGGTCGGTCGTATTTCAAACGTGCTTCTTCGGTGTCTTCATCTATAAATTCAGTAATGCCTTTAAGCAAAGCATGTTTTAAGCGTTCTTCTACTGGATTTTCTCTCCATTTGGTGTCTTTTACCTGCACCTTTCCCTTGCCTTTTACCTGCTCAGCAAAAGTAATGAGTTTGTCTGTAGCATCAGCATTGCGGTTAAGCAATACATCCTCTATCAACGTAAGCATATCTTTAGGAATGTCTTCGTATACTTCAATCATTCCGGCGTTTACAATCCCCATGTCCAAACCAGCTTTGATGGCATGGTACAAAAATGCTGAGTGCATGGCTTCACGAATGACATTGTTGCCTCTAAACGAAAACGAGATGTTACTTACCCCTCCGCTCACCTTGGCATACGGCAAGTTTTCTTTGATCCAACGGGTAGCATTGATAAAATCTACTGCGTAGTTGTTGTGCTCTTCCATTCCCGTGGCAACGGTCAGAATGTTGGGGTCAAAAATAATGTCTTCAGGTGGAAATTTTACCTCATCTACCAAAATACGGTAAGCACGTTCACAAATTTCGATGCGACGTTCGTACGAGTCTGCCTGCCCCACTTCATCAAAAGCCATCACTACCACTGCGGCTCCATAACGACGCACCAGGTTTGCCTGGTTTTTAAAGTTTTCTTCGCCTTCTTTAAGCGAAATAGAGTTTACAATAGATTTACCCTGTACCACTTTCAATCCAGCCTCTATCACGGTCCACTTAGAGGAATCGATCATAATAGGCAAACGGGCAATATCCGGCTCAGAAGCAATCAGGTTCAAGAAGATAGTCATGACCTCTTCTGAGTCAATCATTCCTTCGTCCATATTTACATCTATCACCTGAGCACCACCTTCTACCTGATGCAAGGCAATGGCGAGGGCATCTTCATATTGTTCGTTTTTAATCAGTTTGCGAAACTTAGCCGACCCTGCCACATTGGTACGCTCCCCAATGTTTACAAAGTTGATGGCTTTGGTTACTTTCAAAGGCTCCATTCCGCTATAAGTAGCCAACCGCTCTTGCTCTGGTATTACTCTAGGCGAGTATTCCGCAGCTATTTTTGTAATTTCGGCAATGTGCTCTGGCGTAGTACCACAACAACCTCCTACTACATTAAGAAAACCACTTTCTAAAAATTCTTTGATGATGGCTCCCATTTCTTCAGGAGTTTGATCGTATTCGCCAAACTCATTGGGCAAACCTGCGTTGGGGTGAGCTGATACTAAAAAAGGGGCATTTTTTGCCAATGATTGAATATAAGGACGCATCAGGTCGGCTCCCAAGGCACAGTTAACCCCTACGGTTAGAATGGGCATGTGAGATACCGAATATAAAAATGCTTCGATGGTTTGCCCCGAAAGGGTACGACCAGCTGCATCGGTGATGGTACCCGACACCATAATGGGAAGGCGTTTGTTGGTGTCTTCGTAGTATTTATCTATAGCAAACAGGGCAGCTTTGGCATTGAGCGTATCAAAGATGGTTTCTACCAGTAAAATATCTACTCCACCCTCTACCAATGCTTTGGCTTGTTCATAATACGCTACCACCAACTGGTCAAAGGTAATGTTACGTAAGCCAGGATCGTTTACGTCAGGCGACAATGAGGCAGAGCGGTTGGTAGGTCCTATAGAGCCCGCTACAAAGCGAGGTTTATTAGGGTTTTTATTGGTAAATTCAGTGGCTACTTCTTTAGCTATTTTTGCCGATTCATAATTGAGCTCATATACCAAATCTTCCATGTGGTAATCTGCCATAGCAATGGTAGTAGCACTAAAAGTGTTGGTTTCCAGAATGTCGGCTCCAGCCTCTAAAAATTTACCATGAATTGTTTTAATGGCTTCGGGCTGAGTAATAGACAATAAGTCGTTATTACCCTGCAAAGGATGTTCGTAGTCTTTAAATCGCTCGCCACGGTAGTCCTCCTCAGTAAATTTATATCTTTGGATCATTGTACCCATTGCCCCATCAAGTACAAAAATTCGCTTCTTTAACAATTGCTCAATCATCATCTGTTTTCTATCCTTTTGTTCTAATTCGTTATGATATAAAAAGTCGTCCTTCAGCTGTTTATATTATAAGCCAATAAACATAGGCTTACCTCTTCATGTGTATGTGTGTTGTCACATAACCATATATTGAGGTATGGGTATATACTTTGGTCACTTCAAAATGAATTTTTAGATTTTTCTGTAATTCAATTTATATTTCCCGATCGTACCGAGTCAGGTAGGATTTAGCACCTTTCTTTTGGTAAGTAGGTTGCCAGTGCTTCTGCGAGCCCAATCTCTCTGCACTTCTTTATAAATCAATTACTTCTTACTATAAGTGAGTGAGAAGGTGAATTGACTTAGATTTTAGTTACGCAAGTTAGGCATAAATGTTTGGTTATGCCAAGCCAAGTAATTTTTATTATAGTTTTTGTAGGCCTGTTATATGCTTATTTTTATAAAAAGTAATTATTCACCAAGAAAAAATATCAAGTAGCCGTATAAGTTGCTTGCCCAAATACACAACGTCAAGCTTATTCCTTCGATTTTTTTTTCAAAAAACACCGCCTAAAATTTGCCCAATAACGAGGCTAAAATTTAATTCTAATTAAGTACAACCTTCTCTTCATTTTTACGTTTTTTTTGGCAATAAACAACGTGTGATTTTATTTACTAAATCTTTATCATCTTAAACCAAGATTGATATGAGCACAAATAATAAAATATACCAATTGAAGGTTACATTGATGGATGTAACCCCAGTAATATGGAGGAAAATTCAAGTACCTCAAGATATTTTGTTACCCGACCTACACAAGGTCATTCAAACTGCGATGGGGTGGAAAAACAGCCACTTACACCAGTTTGAACACAAACGCAATTTTTACGCAGCACCTACTCCCTGGGGAGAAATGGAAAGCGAAGATTATCGGGATGTGAAGCTCGGTCAACTACTAAAAAAGGAGAATGACAAGCTCATTTACACCTATGATTTTGGCGATAGCTGGCAACACAATGTGGTGCTGGAAGAGGTACACCCCCCCACAGAAGGAGGAACGTATCCGGTGTGTGTCAGCGGTAAAAATGCCTGCCCACCCGAAGATTGTGGCGGTCCTTGGGGTTATATGGATCTGATGATGATCATGAAAAACCCTAAACACCCAGAGCACAAAGAAATGAAAGATTGGTTAGGAGGAGATTTGTACTCTTCTAAGTTTGACAAAAAAGCCATTAACAAGCAGTTAGCAATGAAGGATTATGGCATCTTGACTTTTGATGTTGAGTTTCAATAAGAGCTTGTTTATGTCAATCCCAAAAAAATATTTTTAATGCTTTTCTTGCCACCCCCCTTGTATGTTTGCTTAGGGGGTGGTTTTTTAATGGCTTCCTCTCCCGCTTAACACGTATTTTTTGTTGATCCACAACAATAGCAAGGGTGGCATGACTAACAAACACGAAGCCAAGGCAGCAAAATAGATATTAGCCTCTTTTAAATAGCCAAATACCATGACAGTAAGTGTAGGTACTTTGCCCAAGCCTATCAGTTGAGTAAGCCCATACTCAAACCAGGATATAAGAAAAGTTTGAAAAAAACTCACCAACAATATATTTCGGGAAATCGGTACCAATACTTTCCATACAGTTTGACGAGGCGAACCACCCAGAGTAGCCACTAACTGCTCTAGTGCCTGGGTACGGTGGCTCCAGTACTCACTAAACAAAATAACGCTGAACGGATAAGCAATCATGAGTTGCGCTAACAATACTCCCCAAAACCGGGCATCGAGACCAAACCAAATAAAGTATACTTTGAGGCAAGCGGCATAAATCACAGGAGAAATGACATAGGGCAAATAAGCCAGTTTGAGCAATTGCCTGCCGCGAGGATGATAGGCAAGCATACGACCAGTAAAAAAACCTGCCCAGGTAGCAATAAAAGCAACACTTAGCGAAAGCGCCAACGATAACCCCAGGCTCCATAACAAGTTTTGCTGATACCCCAAAAGCTGTGTCCAATTCATTAACCCTACTTGTTGAGGCAAAAGGTGGGGGTAAATCCACTGACGGCTCAATGATAAACCCAATAGTAATAAAAAAGGCAACAATACCACCCCTACCAAACAAATCGCCAAAAGTATCCGAATGATGCGCCACCGGTTTGCTGATTGACTCAAAGCCGTTTCTTTTGTTTGCGAAGTAGCCATAATACACTCATCATCATCAATAAAGAATAAATAACTGCCAATACGTAACCTTCGGGCAATTGCAATAAATCATACTGGTCTTTTATTTTACGGGTGGCAAGCACTGAAATCATTTCGGGAGACTGCCGCCCTAATAGCAAAGGGACTTCGTAAGCACCAAAAATAAAAATGCCGTAAAGCACCACTGTGGGGTAGCCTTTGCGCAACAATGCCGGAATAATTACTTGAAGATACGCCTGGGTACGCGTAGCTCCCAGTGTAGTAGCTACCTGTTGCAAATCATCTAATCGCTCACCATCGTACATACCCAAAAACATGACGGTTAAAAAAGGAGTGGCAAGTAACCAGTGCGCGCACAAAATACCTACACTATATTGATCATTGATCAGGTCAGGAAACTGCACCAACTGGTCGATCAACCCGGTTTGATAAACTATCCGCGACAACAGCCCGGTTTTGGCAAACAACTGCATGACAAAAAAGGCGGCTACGATTGCTGGAATAGCCAAAGGGAAATAGATGAGGTAATGGAGCTTGCCGCCTACAATTGCCCGCCTAAAATAGGTGGCAAGCAATAAGGCTACAACAGTGGCAGGTAACAACGAAGCGAGGGTAACATAAAGGGTGTACCCTAAAGATTGCCACATTTCGACGTTGGGCAACATTTTTTGCCAAAACCTAAGGGTAAACCCTTCAGAAAGGATACCTACCCAACCTGCGCTGTAACATAAAGCATACCCCAACGCCAGCACCATAGGCAACACGGTGGTCATAATAAATAAGACTACACCTCCTTTGCTCCATAAATATGCAATCTTACTATTTTTCATTCTCTTTTATCATCACAGTAATAGCACCTTATCAGGAATTCTAAGTAAAACTACAAAAATAACCTACTCCATCAAAAGATGCCTCTGACCATTGTACCTCTTTAAAAATCCTGCCCTGTTTGAATACGTCACTAAGGTTGATCTTTACTCCTAAAAACCCCGATTATTGATTACCTTTGTAAATATAAAACTAAATAAATGTAAGCTTGAAGTTACTCTGTTTATGGACACATATCTAAACTGTGGGGTATATAGGTTTTTAAAAAGGGGACAAAATACCCGAAGGTCTGTTGTATACTCAACGGTTTTTTATTTTTAAAAAACACATTTTAAAATAACTCACAAGAATAATCTTTTAATTATCAACGACTTAGGTGTTTTTTGAGAAAGTTGTTTGAAAAAAAACTGCACTTACTGAACAAAAACAACTCAAGTACAGTTATAAACATAACTAATTTATTATGCCGTTTAAAGTCAATGAATCAATAGCCTATTTGCTTACGCAAAACGCCAAGAGAACCAGGGCTCACTTCGCCCGGTTGATGAAAGAACATCAACTGGACTTTGGTCAGGCGGGTTGGATCGTGTTAAGCAGGCTATGGGAAGAGGACGGGCTTACCCAGCAAGAAATAAGCAAACGGGCTTGTGTAGCAAAGCCCAATATTTCTAATTATTGTGAGCAATTGGAGCAAACGAACTACATTGTGAGGATTCAGGATGACAAGGACAAAAGGAATTACCGGATTTACCTGACCCGCAAAGGAAAAGAAGCTGAAAGTTTGAGCTGTGCCCTTTCGCAACAAGCCCACCGAGAAATGTGTACAGGGCTCAACGATGAGGAAATCACACAACTTAAACACTTGCTGATAAAAATGCTAAACGGGTAATTTTTTTACGCAAATAGTTATAAACATAACTGTTGATATATCAACTTATTTTAAACCATAAAACAACTAACATTTAAATGGAACTATTAAAACCAGTACAAATGGGTTCGTTGAACCTTGCCAACCGAGTATTTATGGCACCTTTGACCCGCAGTCGCGCCAATAATGAGGAACTAGTACCTACCGACCTTCATGCAGAGTACTATGTACAAAGGGCTTCAGCGGGTTTGATTATTACTGAAGGTACTGTAATATCGCCGCAAGGCACGGGCTACATCAATGTACCGGGTATTTATACTGAAGCTCAAGTAGAAGCCTGGAAAAAAGTGACTGCTGCTGTACACGAAAAAGACGGTAAAATATTTATGCAGATTTGGCATGTGGGCAGAATGTCGCACCCGCACTTTCAGCCAGAAGGCAAAGCTCCCGTGGCTCCTTCGGCTATCAACCCCAATGAAGAAGTATTTACCCCTCAAGGAAAAACCAAAACCGAAACTCCACGCGCCCTTACCAAAGAAGAGATCAAGGGTATTGTACAAGACTTTAAAAATGCGGCGGCCAATGCTATGAAAGCTGGTTTTGACGGCGTAGAAATTCATTCATCTAACGGGTACCTCATCCACCAGTTTTTTAACAATTGCAGCAACTTGCGTACTGATGAGTACGGAGGTAATGATGAAAATAAGACCCGCTTTTTCTTTGAGGTACTAGACGCAGTAAAAGAGGTGGTACCAGAAGATCGCATTGGAGTACGACTCAACCCTATGTTGCACCAGATGATGGGGCAAAAAGTGGATGAACAAACCGCCAAAACTTTCGAGTATATCATCAAGCGTCTTAACAACTATAACCTGGCCTACTTACACTTGAGTCGTCCGTTTACGGAATTGGGTAAAGAAGATTATTTTGTACAAGATGTGATTGGACACTTTGGTAAACTATACAAAGGTTTTTTGGTGTCTAACGCTGGTTATGATGGAGAAAGTGGTGAGCAAGAAATTGCTTCGCAACGTACTCAGGCTATTGCCTATGGGCGTCCGTATATAGCCAACCCCGATTTGGTAGAGCGTTTTGCCAATGGCTGGGAACTTACCAAGCCAAACCAAGATACTTTTTATACACCTGGCAAGGAAGGGTATACTGACTACGAGCGTTATGCAGTAACGGCTGAATAGAGGCTACTTTATCCCAAAGCGCGCTGTAAACCAAATGAAATAATGCCCAGAAAGTCCCATTGATTGTGCAAAAGCTTGCCTAGTCAATGGGATTTTTGGCTTTGTATGCAAAGGGTACTTTTCAGTAAATGGTTGGTTTTTGACAATTTAAACCAATGTTGCTTATATTCGTGGTTTTGTTTTAATACACTTGAAAAATTGAATCAACATGAGAAGGAAAGTATATTATTTATCTACTTGCAATACTTGTAAACGCATTATGAATGAGGTGGGGGTAGACGATAGTTTTGAGCAACAAAATATCAAAGCTGACCCAGTTACTGAGGCGCAATTAAACGAAATGTACCAGCTTGCCGGAAGCTATGAAGCGTTGTTTAGCCGGGTTTCGCGCAAATACAAGGAGCTGGGACTCAAGGATCAAACTTTGAGCGAAGACGATTATAAACAATACATTTTAGACGGGTATACTTTTCTCAAACGCCCAGTGTTCCTGATTGGCGATGATATATTTATTGGCAATAGTAAAAAGAATGTAGCGGCTTTGGCTGAAAAACTGAAGTAGGCCTCGATTGATGTAAAAAGCGACTGATCAGGCATCAATCGCTTTTTAATTGTAACAATACATTATGATAAGTAAATTACCCTCTCACGTGAATATTTTCAGCCTTTAGGTAATCTTTCAGTTCTTTGATGCCTATTTCATTAAAATGAAAAATACTGGCAGCCAGCCCCGCATCAGCATTGGCTTGTTCAAACACATCCTTGAAATGCGACTTGGCGCCTGCTCCCCCCGAAGCAATGACCGGAATCGTCAAAGCCTCAGTCAATTGACGGGTAGCCTCAAGGGTAAAACCGTTTTTGGTACCATCGTTATTCATCGAAGTAAACAAAATTTCTCCTGCGCCGCGTTCTTGGGCTTCTTTAGCCCATTCAAACAATTTTATATCCGTTTTTTGTTTGCCTCCGTGGGTATGCACATACCACTCGCCGGCTACCTCGCGGGCATCTATAGCTATTACAATGCATTGTTCGCCAAACTCTTTGGAGGCTTGGGTCACTAGCTCAGGGTTGCGCACAGCTGCCGAGTTGATGGTAATTTTATCGGCACCCGAATCAAGCAATACCGAAATATCGTCTACCGACTTGATGCCCCCACCCACCGTAAAAGGAATGTTAATATTGGCAGCAATGCGTTTGACCAATGCCGCCAGGGTTTTACGTTTTTCATTGGTAGCGGTAATGTCCAAAAAACAAAGCTCGTCAGCTCCTTCTTCGGCATACCTTCGCCCCAATTCTATAGCATCGCCTGCTACTACCAGGTTCTCAAACTGTACACCTTTGACAGTAAGCCCATCTTTTACGTCGAGGCAGGGGATAATTCTTTTAGTGATCATAAGTTTTCAATGGTTATTTAATGACTGATGTTACGCAGTAATTTCCAAGTCTGCTTATTTATATTGTTTGATAGCTTTATTGTTTTATGGTTGCGCGATGCGTAGCCCAATCATTTAGCAATAAAGCCATATAACCATTAAAATAAGTAGGTCTGCGTAACTTCAGTTAATGAGATGGTCACACTTTAGGCAAACTGCTTAAGTTCTTCTAAAGCAATGCGATTTTCGTAAATGGCTTTGCCCACAATTACCCCATCAATGCCCTCTTTGTTTAAGTCTTCTATGTCTTGCATACTAGCTACTCCCCCACTGGCAATAATGGTCATCGTTGGAAACTTTTGCTTAAGTTTACAGTAAAGCTCCAGGGCAACCCCTTGTAATAAACCATCTTTTGATACATCGGTACAAAAAAACTGGGTAAGCCCACTAGGTATAAAATCGGCGATAAAGTCATAAATACTTACTTCAGATTCGTCTTGCCAGGCATTGATGGCTATTTTTTCGCCTTTTACGTCTGAGGCAAGCAGTATTTTATCTGAGCCAAAAGTTTGCAACCATCCTTTGAAAACTTCAGGCTGTTTTACAGCAAGGCTCCCAATGTTTGCCATGGCTGCTCCTGCGTCTAATACTGCCTGCACCTGCTCGGTAGTTTTTATCCCTCCCCCATAGTCAATCGTTAAATTGGTTTTGGCCGCCATTTGCTCTACCAAAGCCAGGTGTTTGGGTGCCCCACTTTTAGCACCGTCAAGGTCTACCACGTGCAAACGCTGAAACCCCTCGTCGGCATACTTTTGTGCCATTTCTATAGGGTCTTTGTCATACACTCGTTTTTGACTGTAATCACCTTGGGTCAACCGTACACATTGCCCATTGATAATATCTATTGCCGGAATTATTTGAATCATAATAATATATAAAGCTTCAAGCAATGAGCCCCAAGCAACAAGTAAAAACTACTTGACGCTTATCGCTTGTCACTTGACGCTGTCCTTTAAAGTTCTAAAAAATTTTGAATGATTTGGCTACCTTGTTGGCTGCTTTTTTCGGGGTGAAACTGTGCTGCATGAAAATTATCTTTCTCAAGCATAGCCGAAAAGGGCACAATATGGTCGGTTTGAGCTGTGGTATAGTCTGCCAGTTCGACATAATAACTATGTACAAAATATACATAATCGTTTGCTGTCAAACCTTTAGTGATTTTCCCGTTCATCTCTTGCAAATTGTTCCAGCCCATGTGGGGTACTTTGAGTTTGGCTGACTGTTGTTGGGCGAGGTGCGCGTCAAACTTGACCACTTTTACTGGAAAAACCCCCAAACAGGCTGTATCACCTTCTTCGCTGTGTTCACACAACAGCTGCATGCCCAGACATATCCCCAGAAAGGGTTGCTTTAACTGAGGAATTAACTGATCTAACTGTTTGCTTTTGAGGTAGTTCATTGCCGAATAGGCGTGCCCTACTCCCGGAAAAATCACTTTATCGGCTGAGGTGAGCAGCGCTGGATCATCGGTCACTAAGGGTGTCACACCCAGCCTTTCGAGGGCGTATTGCACCGATTGTGTATTGCCTGCATTGTAACGCAGAATGGCTACTTTCATAGTTTAATGTAGGGAGTGTGTAAAAAAAAGAAACGTGAAGGTACTACTTAGCCTTTGAAATAGCAATAACTCTCAGTTATCAATTGATAATTTACAGGCATTAATCAAACTTGTATCAAGGGATACTGACGGTGCACTTCACTGATCTTTTTCAGGGGTATTTGATTGTCACGCAGGTTAAAGGTTTTGAGCTTATCAAGTTGATAAAGTGCAGGGGGAACTGCTTTTAATTGGTTATTTTCTACCGACAACACCTCCAGATTTTTTAATTTGCCTATTTCCTCTGGCAACTCTGTGAGCTGATTGTTGTCTAGGTGCAAACTTTTCAGGTTTTGCAACTGACCTATGCCCCCAGTAATACTCTTGAGCTGGTTGTTGCGCAATGACAAATACTCCAGCTTACGCAGATTCTCTATCGATTCGGGCACCTTGTCTATGTGATTGTGGTCTACCTCCAGGGCAATTAAGCGCCACAAGCTGCCTATTTCTGAGGGCAAGATATGAAGCTGATTGTACTTCATACTTAGCTCCCTCAAGTTACTCAAACGCCCTACTTGCTGTGGAATATTCTGAATAGGCACATTATAAAGGCTTAAGTCTTTGAGCTGTTGCAATAGGCTAATTTCGGCAGGCAAGGTACTAAACACATTGGCGCCCAGCCAGAGCACTTCCAGGTGGGGCAACTCAGTAATGACTAAAGGAAAATCTTTTAGTTGATTTTGGTAGAGCTGTAACACTTTTAGATTGGTGAGTTTTTTAAAATTTTCGGGCAGGCTTTCCAAACTGTTGTAGTTCATCAGCAATTGCTCTAAACGGGTAAGCTGTGTGATTGATAAAGGGATTTGACGAAATTGATTTACATTCAGATCGAGCGTTTTTAGATGGGCAAGTTGTGCCAGGTCGTTGGGCAGGTTGGCAAGCTTGTTATGCCCCAAATATAAATGTTGCAACTCGGTCAGTTTGCCTACCCCCGGTAATAACTGCTCCATGTGTAACTCTGAAAAATTCAAGGCAGTGTTGTTTCGTAAAGCAGCGTATACTCCGTTCTGCAAACAAGCAATCCGTTTTTGTTTGGTTTCTGTGATTATTTCAAATACTTCTGCCAACATTCCGGTGCCCTCGTTGTCGGATGATACAGATTTTATCAATTGCAAAGCCAGTTCAAAATTGGCTTCTTCGTTGCTTTCAAGCAATTGCTTTATTTTTTGGGTATGGGCGTCTGTGTTTTTCAAAGTGCCATCAGGTCAAATTCAATAATATAGTTATCTGGAGGTATTTACTATGCTTAGGGTGTTGTACCACCGCTTTGCTTTTATTATGTCATCTAATGTATAGGTCAAAAATACATTTTTTTTACCATATTTGAGCAAGACCAAATCTATTCATTGAACGCTTTCACCCTGATTTGGTGTTTGGATAGTAAATAATCATAATAACCCCTGATGAAAAATAAGCACACTCTCACCAAACGCTGGGAATGGATGTATTGGGCAGTGTTAGCCAGTGCAATATTATACCCTGTATTGATGTATTGGTTTAGCCGTTATTTTGCAAGCTCATAAACCAGCTTACTACTATTGAACTAACAAGTTCTCTGACCCCAAAACCTGGACGTTTTTACTCAAAAAAAGTCAACCCTATAACAAAGCACATACAATATCATGACAATTACTGATTGGCTCATTCTAATTGCTTTTTTTTCCTTTACCTTGTGGGATGGCTTGCGAAAAAACAAAAGCACAAAAAGCGTAGAAGATTTGCTGCTTGCCAACCGTAGCATGCCGTGGTGGGCAGTTGGGTTATCAGTAATGGCCACTCAAGCTTCAGCCATTTCATTTGTAGGTACCGCCGGACAAGCCTATGTGCACGACATGCGTTTTGTACAGGTATACCTGAGCGTTCCCCTTGCTATGATCATCCTATCTATTACACTGCTCCCGTTTTATAACCGCCTTAGAATATTTACTGTATACGAAGCCCTCGAACATCGTTTTGGCTTAAAAGTAAGGCTGTTAACCAGTTTTTTATTTTTGCTTTCACGCGGATTGTCCATGGGGTTGGTCATTGCTGCCCCAGCGTATGTACTGTCTGTTATACTTCGGGTACCGCTCTCTTACACCATCATTGTTATAGGCATAGGCGCCACGGTTTACACAGTATTTGGGGGCATTACCGGGGTCATTCGTACCGACATCAAACAAATGGTGCTCATGATGGGTGGATTGGTATTCTGCTTTGTCTGGATTTGGTCAAAACTCCCTCAGGAAGTAGGTTTTACTGAGGCGCTCCAAATTGCCGGGGCAACCGCTAAACTCAAAACCATTGACTTTACCTTTGATGCTGCCGAAAAATATAACCTCTGGAGTGGACTATTGGCAGGCTTGTTTCTCATGTTGTCTTATTTTGGCACCGACCAATCTCAAGCCCAACGCTACCTTACCGCCAAGTCGCTCAACGACGCCAGAGGTTCGCTTATGATGACGGCTTTCGCCAAAATACCTATGATGTTTTTTATGCTTTTGTTAGGGGTTTTTCTCTATGTATTTTATGTTTTTAAAGAAGCTCCCCTGCTTTTTATTCCTAACCAGGCAGCACATACCGAGCAAGCGTCTACAGCAAAAAACACTTATAAAAAAGTTCATCAGTTGCGGGCACAGGCAGCCTACCAATACCTGAAAGCTCCACACCACCAGCCCACCAAACAAGCTTTTATAGCGCAAGATAGAGCGCTCAATCGTTTGCGACAAGCAGAGATAAAACGACAAGAAAAAACTACGGGAATCCGTAGAAACGACACCAACTACATTTTGCCTTACTTTGTGCTTACGCAAATGCCAGCGGGCTTGGTGGGCATAATCGTTGCCACTATTTTGGCGGCAGCCCTCTCAAGCATAGACAGTGGCTTAAATTCGCTGGCATCCAGTACTGTCATTGATTGGCAAAAACGCTTACATACAAAAGAAAAGCCCACGCATTATTACCTCAATGCGTCGCGGGTAGCTACCGCAGGTTGGGGCATATTTGCGGTACTTGCCGCACTTGCCTATGGCGAAACCGATTCTATAGTAGAGCTGGTAAATAAAGTAGGGAGCTATTTTTATGGGGCTATTCTAGGGGTCTTTGTCCTTATTTGGGTCAAGCCAGCCAATGGTTCCGGGGCTTTTGTGGGGCTTTTACTAGGTATGCTTACGGTATTCTTGTTTGACAACCTATACCTAGACACTGATACCCAGCAGTATCATTTTTTTGGCACACATGAAACACAGACTTGCAAAAAAGCTTTGGCTTATTTATGGCTCAACCCCATTGGTACGCTGAGCGTAGTTTTTTGGGGAGTAATTATTGGTATTGTTAGTAAATATAAAAACAAACGTGAAGGTTAAAAGGCATCCTGTTCATTTTCCATTTTGTGTAGCAAATAGTTGGCATCTTCATCGTGGTAACGAATGGCACGCTGAAAGTCTACCTTTGCCTCGTCGTAGTTGCCCAGATGATAGTTGCAACGCCCTTTCAAACGATAGGGAACTGCCTTATCTTTGAAATGCCATACTGCCTTGGCAAACTCTTCGTGCGCCAATTGATATTCTTCCAAGGCAAATAATGCTTTGCCCTTGATAAGGTAACAGTCAGACAAGCTATAATCATAATTAATGGCTTTGTCACAGTTATACATTGCCTCGTGCAGGTTGTCCATAGCAAAGTTACACCAGGCTTTATGTGCCCAGGCTACAGCACTTTTTGGGTGATGACTCAACACCGCGTCAAAAAAACGCAAGGCTTCCTGATAACGCTCCTGGTCTACCAGCTCAATGCCACGTTTATACTCTTCGTTTTCGCGCATGGTATTGGTAATATGGTGCCCCAACATTAGCCTGATGCCAATATATACGGTAGGAATGATAAAGTAAATGCCCAAAAAGAAAATCAGGGCAGCAAATGTCAGCAACAGTTGATACCAAGTCATAAGGTTACAATAGAATGATGTTTGTCATAAATAAAATACAAAACATTTGTGAAGTAGGAAAGTTCTTTATTCATTTTTTATTTTTCAAAAACTTTTATCTGTACACAAAGCACCTCTTTAAGCTCAGGTAAAATCACCTTTAAGGAGGAGCAAAAACTGTGTCTACAGCCTTGTATAGCTATGTTAGTGGTGTTTTTTATTTTTGAAATATTTTTTTCGGCAAGCCCTTGCTTTTTTAATTCATAATATATTACCTTTGTCATCCCAAACGGGAAATAAATATTAAATGGCAGCTGTAGCTCATCTGGTTAGAGCGCTGGTTTGTGGTACCAGAGGTAGTCGGTTCAATCCCGATCAGTTGCCCATTTTGCCCTCATAAAGTATTCGCTTTATGGGGGTTTTGTTTTGAGCAAACAACATTGTGTTTTGCTCGCTATTTTTTCTCCCATTTTCCGGGTTTAGGTCTTGCTTTTTTAACTTAGAAAGTATTACCTTTGCCAACCCAAACGGGAAATAAATATTAAATGGCAGCTGTAGCTCATCTGGTTAGAGCGCTGGTTTGTGGTACCAGAGGTAGTCGGTTCAATCCCGATCAGTTGCCCATTTTACCCTCATAAATGTGTTTCATTTTGTGAGGGTTTTGTTTTATCACCAAAACATTGGCATAAAAAGTACAAAGCTCCTGATGATTTGACTCAAACCATCAGGAGCTTTATTTTTTTTAAAGAAATCTCTCACTACTTAAGTGCTTCTAACTAGCAAATTCATAACCCGCTGAAAATAAGCATACTATGAATTTATTAGCTCTCTATGAACCGAATCTATTTCTAAATCCCGATTTATATTCATCGGGGCAGCAGCTTGCTGTGATGAGCTCAACACAGTTAAACAGGGTTTTCCTAGTGGAGGCTATGCCAATATCCCGCTTGCGGGGCACCGATATTCATCGGTATCTAAGGACTTGCGACTTGTCGCTTAAAGCTTGTCCCTGTTGTTACTTCCAACTATTTCTCCTCGCTTTTATTTTGACTTGTTTACTTCTTTGGTTTTTATATAAAAATCACGCACTACCTTAAAGTCTCCTTTTAACTTGGTACTTTTCCATTGCTGAGTAGGTTTCAACCAAACTGTTTTTTCTCCCATGGTTGTCTTCAATGGCATATCAAACCCTTTGACGCAGTTTGTCCAACGATAGCTCAATGTACCATTGTCTTTTTTGTACTCTAAAGTAGGTATTTGCTTGGTTCTTAGGTATTGATCAAACATTTTGGTTATTTTTTTACGCGATTTTTTAATAACATAACTTTCTATTTGCTGGGTAGTCACAGTTTGATGATAGAATTTTTTGTTCAGCCCTCTCAATATCTTGCGCCATTTTTTATCGTTCCCAATGATTACACGAATCATGTGCAGCAAATTGGCGCCTTTGTAATACATATCGCTTGATCCCTCGTTGTCTACATTATACACCCCAATGACAGGTCTGTCGTTGCGTATATTGCGGCGGGTACCCAGTACATATTCGCGGCTGGCTTTTGTGCCAAAATGATAGTCAAGGTATAGGTTTTCTGAATACGCCGTAAACCCTTCGTGTATCCACATATCGGCTACATCTTGGTGGGTAATGTTATTGGCAAACCATTCGTGCCCAGCCTCATGAACAATGATAAAATCGAACTTAAGCCCCCAGCCCGAACCACTCAAGTCGGAGCCCAAGTAGCCGTTTTTGTAACGGTTGCCGTAAGTTACCGAACTTTGGTGTTCCATTCCCAGGTACGACACTTCTACCAGTTTAAAACCGTCTTCATAAAAAGGGTAAGGACCAAACCAGTGTTCAAAGGCTGTAAGCATTTTTTTCACTTGTTTAAATTGTTTTTTGGCCTTATCAAGGTTATACTTCAATACATAATAGTTGCAGTCAAGCGTACCTTTTTCTCCTTCAAACTTTTCTGAAAAGTGGGCATAGTCGCCTATATTGACGTTTACCCCATAGTTATTAATGGGGTTTTTTACCTGCCAGTGATAGGTTTTGGTTTTGGCAGCTTTGTTATGATCGGTTTTTACCAGCTTACCATTCGAAACATCCATTAAGTTTTCGGGCAAGGTTACACTAATCATCATTCCATTGTCTGGTTCATCGTAAGGGTGATCTTTGCAAGGCCACCACAAACTAGCCCCTTCGCCCTGGCAGGCTACAGTAATAAAATGACGATTGTTTTTGTCACGTTTCCACACAAAGCCACCGTCCCAGGGGGCACGGCGTGCTACTTTGGGGGTTCCTTCAAAAAACACCGTCATCTCGCCTGTTTTGCCCTTAAGTTGAGGCGGCAAGGTTACCCAATATACATTGCCCTCGCGACTATACTTAAGGGCTTTGCCATTTTGTTGGACTTTGGTAATTTTCATAGGCTCTTGCAAGTCAATTTGCATACGTTGCCCGTTTTTCAATACTTTATACCTGATCGTGTTAGAACCAGCAATGCGCTTTTTTTCAGGGTAAACCTGTACCTTTAAATGATAATAGGTCAAGTCCCACCAGGCTCTTTCGGGGGTAATGCTTCCCTTAAGGCTATCTTGACGGGTAAATTGGTTTTTTTGGCTATAGGCTAATGAGGTAATAAACAACCCCATAATTAATGCGCCCAATGATAAACGAATTTTCATATCTATTTGAATCTATAATGTTTTCTGAGCAAAGAAGTCATCTCGCCTTTTAACAATGAATTACAAACGATTCATTTTGCTCGTTAACTTCGAGTTTTTTTATCACCGTAGCGTTGCTATGCTTCAAAAAAAACGCTTCGTTAGCAAACAAAAGCAATCATTTTCATCAACACCCTAAAAGACGAGATGACTTCAAACTATAAAAGGCAATTTATTCGGTTTTGTGGGTTTATTTAAAAAAATATCAAGAAAGTTAAGAAATAAACCAAGAACCGATAGTATTTTGATAATAGTTGCCAAAAAGCTGACACTGACAGCGTTCAGCAGCAATGCATTTTTCTATACAAGTTGGGGACCATTCAAGGCATTTCTGTAACATTTAGAAAGCAAAAGTGCCCAATGTCTAAGAATAAACATTGGGCACTGACCTACATAAGCTTACTATAAATCCTATAAAAATTCTTAGAAGTTACCTTTATACATCCAGTTAAGTGCTGTAACATCGTCAGCGTTAAAATCACGGTTACTCCCCGCAAAGCAAGCAAGCATCCATGAACCAGCCGATACAGAAGCTCCTGAAGGAGTACCCGGAATTTGGATAGCACCTACGCCACCGTCACCTTCGTCGTTGGTAGAGCCACCACAACTGATAGAGCGATCAAAATAATCGGTATGACGGAAACCAATGCAATGCCCCATTTCGTGTGCCATTACCGTAGCAATGCCATCTACCCCATAAGACAACCTTCCACTTAGTTTAATTTCACCAAAAGGATTCCCATTTTCGGGGAAACCAGCTGAACCTAACACCCCGAAAAGTTCAAGGAACCAGCTCAAGCGAGTTACTTTAATGTCGGCCTCAGAGCTGTTGGTTGTTCTCTGAAAAGTTAAGTCAAGGTTTAACTCATTATAGCGGGCAATCGCTTCGTTTACTGCAGCTACATAAGTAGAGTTAAAATTGGTACCAATATACACCTTGATCAGTCTGCCACCATTAGAGTTTACAACATTGGTAGTACGGTACTGCTCTTCTTGACCAGCCCTTAATAAAACTCGACGCTCTGCTTTTTCGCCTAGTCGCCGGGTAGGAATAAAAATATCATTTTCAACAATATAACCATCATCTGTTTTGAGTACCCCTTCGGTAGAAAAACCCATGGCTTTGATTTGGGTCAAGACTTCGGCAGAAACCTTCTCAGGTTTAGGCGTATTGTCTTGCTCTTTTTGTTGGCAGGAAAAGGTAAAGAATACGACGGTCATTAAAACTACCGAAGATAATTTTGTTAAAAGCTTCATAATATTTTATTTTAAGTACAATAGTGTAATATATGCGTCAAAAGTACTAAAAAAACACTCACTGTCAATATATAATTCTGAAACTAAACTTTTAGATCAGTTCCTAAATATTTAGTTTTATTATACAACTAATTGATATACAAAAAGTTAATCAATGAAATTATGCACTAAAAAAAAGCGAAAAAAAGTGAGTGATTGACCAATACAAGAAGCAATAAGAGATAGTAAAATGCCTGATCAAAACATTGAATGCTACTAAACCAACGGCGGCAAAAGTTGACTTGTGTTGTAAAAAGTAGGGCTTCTTATAAAAAATGAGAAACCTCTCTGAAGCTTGCAAAGTTCGAGGTTCCGATCGGGCATGGAGACACTGCCCTCTGAGGGCAAGCTAGGAGCAGGTGAGGCAGGGAAGTTAATCAATGAAATTATGTACTTAAAAAAAGTGAGTGACCAACATAAGCTGCAATAAAATGCCTGAGCAAAACATTGAATGTTACTAAACCAACGGCGGCAAAAGTTGACTTGTGTGTAAAAAATGGTAGGCGCTCTAAAACAACTACACCTGAGCAAATCTGGGTAATAAAATCAACTGATTTTTGCTCAAAAAAAATCGATAGGCTTTTAACTACTCTTTTTATAAGTCACTGAAAATCAACGTGATATAAAAGTGTAGTTACCTATGAACCGAATCTACAGCAATTTGCTGTGATGAGCTCAACGCAGTTAAACAGGGTCTAGCACCGATATTCATCGGTATCTAAGGACTTGCGACTTGTCGCTTGAAGCTTGCCCCTGTGGGTGCTATGTAGTCAAGGGGTCGCTGTACCCCCCCCCTTGACCTGATAAAAAAAGCGAACAAGTTGATAGCTTCTATGTATGGTAGGTTACTCAAACCCGAGGCTATATATCAACTATCATAAAAACCTCCCTTGCCTCCATCTTCTTCATCCCAATACTCTCCTGCTTCGGTTTCAAATCCAGCTTCATCCGCCTCATCAAACTCGTCATAGTCTACAAGTGGTGCATAGTTTTGACGTTCGTAAAAATCTTCGCGCATATAGTAATGCCAAAGGGCATAGTTTCGCTTTTCGCCTGGTCGCCAGGTTGCCAAGTCACGCGTGATGGTGGATGGTTTCTTACCCTGCTTTTTCATTTCTTCCGCATAGGCTTCTGTGCTTACTATTTTGCCTTCCCAGTGTACGGAGTGATCTTCGCAAATAGGCTTTTGGGTAATGGCACATTGCCTCACTGCTGGATTTTCGCACTGACGTAGTACAAAAAAACCACGTTTCATCATACAAGGGGGCTTTTTACTTTTTTTGGATTTTTGAGGTTCTTGATCCATCTCGACAAGGTTTTTTACATTTGAAATATAGCTATAATGCAAAGAGAGTTACAAGTTTTACCCTTACCTTTTAGGCAAAAAAAGCTTTAAACACCAGGAAACAGCCACCAAGTGCGCTATTGTCAAACTATTTTGGTCTTTTTATGAGAGAGACTACCATTCATAACTCACTACAATTCATTATACAGTACGCTGTATGATTTATTTTATTTTCAATAAACTTATTAGCAAATTTTCACACTCATTTGTAGTGGTTATTACATATTGGATACATAGACATTCCCTCCCCTTATTTTTACTTACTTGCTTTTAAAAACCCAGCATTTGTCTTAGGCGTTGCCTGTTTGCCCCAGGTTTTAACTGAGGGTATGTTCAGGGCAAATCCCGCCTCATCATTCCCTTTGTTTTTATTTTGTGCTTACCTCATAGCTTTCACTTATTGACTCCCTGTTTTCTTAAAGTATCTCTTTCTAATAACTTCACCTGAAAAAAATCTATCAACTTTGTCTCCAGCACTCACCATAAAATGTAGCGTCAACATCTAATAAAACAGGGGCTTACTTATTTTTCACTTAAATGAAATCTCAATATAACTCGCTCATTATCAGCTAATTTATATTACAGCAAATTTGTAAAAGGTAGCACTAAGCCTTGCAAGTGGTTAGCCAATTCATGAATGATAAATCGACGATAGAAGCAGATACAACACCCCCAAGGCTTAAAGAAAGCAGGGCAAATCCACCCACTTATTGCTTTACCAAATTACAACTTGAAGGCAACACATACTGTCACAGCCTACTCCCGGCGATTTAATGCACTCACAGGATTTCTTATTGGCGGCAACACATGGGCTGGACTACTTGCTTGAGGTGGATGTTTAGCCTATGATTTGTTTTTGAGAATTACTCAATATTCCCCGTTAATTTTATGCTTGTCTAAGCTTGGGGGTTTTGCCCAATGCAGGCAGTAAATGCATGTGTTGGAAAGTAAAGTTTTTTGTACTTAAGGCAGTAAAACATCTAATATTTAGTCATTACCTGAAGTACTAAATGAATAGTCAAAACTCATAGTATCAGGTAAATGATTATATTAGGGTATCAATATATGTGTGAAATATGCGTTTTAGGTGTGGGATAACTCACCAAGCCTTGGTTTGGGGGGAATAGTTATAGAATAAACCCTGAAAAGACAGTATGTGTAATCACATAAAAAAACCACTCCTCAATTTGAACAATTAAAGAGTGGCTTATAAATTACAATACGACATAAGATGTATTATTTACTTTTGACGAGCAACTAGTTCTTCCAGTTTGGCAAGTGCTTTACTTGTTGAAGAATTAGTTGGGGCAACATCCATTGAACGAAACAATTTACGGTTTCTGAAATGTACCATTTTTTTACTTTTTAAATTATCCTTTTTCATTCTTTAATAAATTTGGTTAGGGTTTTGTACTACATTGCTAAAGTAACAAATTGTCTATCGAAAGTTGTATCAAAGTTTTGCTTTTAAAGTACCGATGTAATAAAAGTTACATAAAAAGTGCCAAAATACTCATCACAAAGCTTTGAGTAATTGCAGATCATAAAATTTAATCTTCCTAAAAATGAAATACGTAGAGGATCTCAGAAAGTTAATGGTTGACAAAAAACTGATTCTAATTTATGAAGGAACCATTACCCATGATATAATGGTGTCACTTACTAAATTGGCAAACAGTAAGCTGGACGCTCTAGAAGAGGTATTTTTTATTAAGAAAAAAATCATTAATGTAATGGTGGAGTGCTTACAAAACATTGTGCGCCATTATGAACAAGAAAATTTCACCCCTCAACTCGACCCTGAAATATACAGTCCAGTATTCTTGATGGGCAAACGAGCCGACGAGTACATATTGGCATCGGGCAACCCTATCAACAATAAGGACGCTGAAATACTCAACAACAAACTAAAGAATATAAACGAAATGGAGAAAGGCGAAATTCGCAAACTCTACCGTGAGATTGTTCAAAATATGGAACTATCGAGCAAGGGAGGCGCAGGATTAGGCTTTTTGGATATGGCGCGTCGTTCGGGGCAAAAACTTCAGTTTGGGTTTGAGGCAATAGATGAAGATCATTCATTCTTTTATGTCATGACCATCATTAAAGTACCCAAAGAAGAAATACCAGAGGTAAAGACAGCCTAAAATAGTACATAACATCTACCCCCAAGGCCTTGAAATGACTAAGTCATTTCAAGGCTTTTGTACTTTAGCCTGGTCAATACAAGCATTATTTACTTGCAGGAACCATAGTCAATTCCATTTTTTTTCCATCGTCATCAATAGCTTCAAACTTAAATTTTTCGTTGCTTAGCTCAAGTATGGTCATTTTCCTGTTTTTGCCTTCAGTGTTCATAGTCAACACATTTTTTTTGAGTTTCCAGGTGGCTTCTTTGTTTTTTTCGCCAAATAAGTTGACAGTCGCCTTACCCCCAGACTTAAACTCAATGCGCATTTTACCAATCATTTGCTCCATATAAGCCGCAAAAGCTTTCTTATCGGTGTCGTTCATTTGGTCATACTTTTCCTTTTGCTCAGGCGGCAAACTTTGAGTAATTGACTCCAGTGAGATTTTCCAAACCTTGATCAAGTGTTTTTTTCTTATTTTTTGGGCTTGGGCTTGTTGTACTTGCACTACCAACAACAAGGTAAGTGTTGCTAAAAGAATATTGAGTCGTTTTTGCATTGATTTTACTGTTTAAGAGCTTGTTTAAATAAGCAGCAACCAACAATTAACGATAAATGACCAGTAGGTTTAACTATTCATTCTACGCTAATTACAAGTGCCAATTGTATAATTTTATTTTAGTACTTAATACCAATAGTCCGCAGTGATTTTAGTCAAAGTTGTTTGCTGTTTATCAGTTATTGATGAATTTAAAAACTATTTAATTGGGTGTTTGGGCGTAAAACCGAAACACTTTTAAAAATAAAGTGAGTACGCAATCTTAATATAAAATACTGGTTTACAGCATTTAACAAGGTGAACATTTACTCGAATCAGCTATGGACTATTGTAATACACCAAAGGTATGGATTACTTTGGAGTAAAAACACAAAAATCAAAGGGAAAACTTGCTGGAGAAGAATATGTTTTGACACACCCACCACTTGGCACCAATCCAATGGGCGGGTTTATAATCACAGGAGAAGTAGTACCCAATGATTCATATACAAAATAAGATAAAACCCTTGGGCCTTGAGCTGATGGATAACTTTGTTGTATAATACCATCAAAACTGCCCTGTTTTACATACCAATTCACTCAAACACTTACAATCCTCTCTTTTTTTGTTAAGTTTACGCTCAATCAGGTAATTCAATGAACAAAATACTGCTAAGCCATGGAACATAAAGGCAATGAAAAGTTGGAAGACTTTGTAAAAAAAGTGTTGAACTTGCAAAAGAAAAAAGAGACCAGTGACGAACAACTATCAGAAGAAGATCTTTGGGAAATAGCTCAGGTAATGGGGCTGGAAGCCAAAGACCTACAAACCGCCAAACAAAACTACCTTACCCGTGGCAAACAACACCTTGCCCACCAAAACTGGCAAAATGCCCGCAAAGAATTTGAAGAATTACTCACCATTTCGCCCAAAAACGCAGAGGGTACTTTTGGGCTGGCGCTGGCGCACGAGGGCTTGTGGAAACAAAAAGGCAATGACACTGACAAGCAAAAAGCCATAAAGCTTGCCGAAAGGGTGTTGGAGGTTACCCCAAGCCATACCCAAGCGTATGAACTCATCAACCGGATGCAAAGACCCCAACCTGGTGCTCAAGCAAACCAAGGCTTTGATTTCGATTTTGACGAGTTGTTTGACCAAGCCATGCGTGGCTCACATACTACCAGCCATACCCACACTTCTACTACAGTCGTGAAAACCTCCAGCAGTAGCAGCAGCAAAAGCAGCCGTTGGATATTTGTGGTATTACCGGTGATCATATTATCGGTCATGGGGTACAGCATGCGCAGCATACTTTTTGGGGTTCCTCAACATAACAGAGTACAAACTAAGGCTACTAAAGTTGTAGCCACTAAAGATGGGTTCGTGAGTTGGGTATTAGAAGAAGGGATAGTAATGAAGGGAGGCATGAGCCACACTTATACGGCACGTATTATTGGGCATCCCAGTGGAAGCAAGTTAGCAACAATCACCATTGCCGAAGGAGTAAAAATTACCAGTAGGCTTGAGTTGATGCGGGTAAAAGATCAAATATTGGTCTTCAATGCCGATCAAATGATACTGGAGCTAAGAGACGCACGCACTGGCAAGGTAACCGAAGACCTGATGGAAACCATTGAAGCAACGCCCGAACTGGTCAAAGGTGTAGGTACCATTGCCAAAGAGGGGTATTGGTTCAAGGTTACTTCCAGCACTAACCAAGTATACTACTATTCGCCTTATTTCAAAACATTGGTCACCCGCCCTGACTCGAACCTTCGCATAGAAGAGTACCTGTGGTGGACACAAAAGACGGGCAATGCTACCCGTTTGTCTCTGGTGAAAACCAAAATAAGCCCCCTCAGGTATAACACCGAAAAGAAAAAACAAACCAGTGGCATCAACCCCAGAACAACTCAACAAATAGGGCAAAGCACCCAGAGTTATATCAAGGCAAAGCTAGTATATGGCAACGAGTACTTTTGTATTATTTTGCACAACGATAAGGTGGGTAAAGATGCCCGGCAAATACTCACCGCTATAGACCGCAACGGTGAGGTAATGTGGGAAAATATG